>JABDBM010000054.1 GCA_013288685.1 Bacteroidota bacterium
ATATTATAGAAGAGCGCCAGCTTAACGTTGCGCAGATGGACGTGTTCTCGCGGTTAATGATGGATCGTATTATTTTCCTTGGCGATGCGATTTATGAAAATATTGCAAACATTATTCAGGCTCAATTGCTATTCCTGCAATCGGCGGATAGTAAACGTGATATTCAGATTTATATCAACTCGCCGGGAGGTTCGGTTTACGCAGGTTTAGGAATTTATGATACCATGCAGTTAATAACAAACGATGTAGGTACTATTTGTACAGGAATGGCAGCCTCAATGGCCGCAGTGTTATTATGTGCTGGTACGCCGGGTAAAAGAGCAGCTTTGCCGCATTCAAGGGTGATGATTCACCAGCCATCGGGTGGTGCACAAGGTCAGCAGTCGGATATCGAGATCACGTATCACGAAATTACAAAACTGAAAAAGGAATTGTACCAGATTATAGCCGATCACAGTGGTGCATCGTACGAAAAAGTTTGGGAAGCATCAGACCGTGATTACTGGATGATTGCCGAAGAAGCCAAAGAGTTTGGTATGGTTGATGAAATTTTACGCGGTAACAGCGCGAAGAAATAATTTTTTTAGTCCGAAAGTCGGAAAAGTCCGAAAGACGAAGGTTTTTTGGGTAAGACACTGGGAGAAATTGAGAAGAAGTTTTTCGTTCCGGACTTTATTGAGTTTCCGACTTTCGGACTTCATCACAACAAAAGGAGTGAAAATTGCGTTAGCGGAACGTTGAGCGGTTCAAAAGGTCTTTTTTACTTTCGGACTCTACTGACTTTCCGGACTTCCGGACTTTTTATTATCATAACAATTAATTAATTTTGATAAAAAATAAAAATCATGAATAAAAACAGCAAGGAGATCAGGTGTTCGTTTTGCGGCGCCGGTAAACAGGATTCCCTGATGCTGATAGCGGGATTGGATGCACATATTTGTGATAAATGCGTTAACCAGGCTAATGAAATACTGGCCGAGGAATTAAAGGTGCGTAAGGTTAAAGCTTCGCCCAGCTCGCCGTCTATTTTAAAACCAGCGGAAATGAAGAGCCATTTAGATCAATATGTTATTGGTCAGGATGATGCTAAAAAGATATTGTCAGTTGCTGTATATAATCACTACAAACGTTTAAACCAGCGTATTGACAAGGATGAGGTAGAGATTGAAAAATCGAACATCATCATGGTGGGCGAAACAGGTACCGGTAAAACGCTGCTGGCCAAAACCCTGGCTAAAATATTGAATGTACCTTTTTGCATTTGCGATGCTACGGTATTAACCGAAGCCGGTTATGTAGGCGAAGATGTGGAAAGTATTTTAACCCGCTTGTTGCAGTCGGCGGACTATGATGTTGCTACTGCCGAGCGTGGTATTGTTTATATTGACGAGGTGGATAAAATTGCCCGCAAGAGCGATAATGCCTCCATCACCCGCGACGTATCAGGCGAAGGCGTGCAACAGGCTTTACTGAAAATTCTTGAAGGCACCATGGTGAACGTACCGCCCCAGGGTGGTCGTAAACATCCCGATCAAAAAATGATCACCGTAAATACAAACAATATTCTGTTTATATGCGGAGGCGCTTTTGACGGTATTGAACGGAAGATAGCTAATCGGTTGCGTACGCAAACTGTTGGTTATAAAATGAAACGTGATGACGGCGAGGTTGATATGAAAAACCTGTACAAATACATCACCCCGCAGGATTTAAAATCATTCGGCTTAATACCCGAGCTGATTGGCCGTTTGCCGATATTAACTTATCTGAATCCGTTAGACAGGGAAGCGTTGCACAATATTTTAACCGAGCCCAAAAATTCGCTGTTAAAACAGTACAAGAAGCTGTTTGAATATGAAGGCGTAAAGCTGGAATTTGAAGATGAAGTGCTTGATTTTATTGTCGATAAGGCGGTTGAGTTTAAATTAGGAGCCCGCGGTTTACGTTCAATTTGTGAAGCGATTATGATTGATGCGATGTTTGAGTTTCCATCTAAAAAAGATGTGAAACGTTTAAATATCACGCTGGATTACGCCCACGAGAAGTTCGAAAAATCTGATCTGAAAAAATTAAAGGTAGCTTAATAAAACGAAAGCAATTTCTTATATTTGTTTATACAACAGTAAACCCTGGTTAATGCCGGGGTTTGTTGTACAGTAAAAAACCCAAACCCAATCAAAATGTCATTTCGAACGAAATGAGAAAACTTTACAAATTTGGTTGATCGCTATGCATATTCGCCATTCATAGTTCACAAAGATTTCTCTCTCGTTCCCCGATCGAAATGACATAGGTTGTTTGGGTTTGTTTCTATTACATTTTCCATCAAACACATCCCTATGAATGAAGAATTAGACGTAAAAAAAGACGCAATACCCCAAAAAAAGGTAAAAGAAATACAGGACCCGGTTATTCCAGGCTTAAAAAACAAACAAGCAATAGTAACCAACTGGTTGCCACGCTACACCGGCAGGCCGCTGGATGCCTTTGGCAGTTATATTATTCTCACCAATTTCTCTAAATACATCCAACTATTTTCGGAATGGAATGACAATGCACCCATATTGGGGATCGATAAGCCCATGCAAAGCGTAACCGCCGATGGTATTACCATCATAAATTTTGGCATGGGCAGTTCAGTAGCTGCTACCATTATGGATCTTTTAACAGCTATAAAGCCCAAGGCAGTAATATTTTTAGGCAAATGCGGCGGCCTGAAGAGAAAGAACAATGTAGGCGATTTGATTTTACCCATAGCTGCCATCAGGGGAGAAGGTACATCAAACGATTACCTGCCACCCGAAGTGCCCGCATTACCTGCCTTCGCAATGCAAAAAGCGATATCAACTACCATCCGTGATTTTGGCCTGGATTACTGGACAGGCACCTGCTACACCACCAACCGCCGCGTATGGGAACACGATAAGGATTTTAAAAAATACCTGAAAACGCTGCGCGCAATGGCTATAGATATGGAAACTGCCACCATCTTCACCACCGGCTTTGCCAACAAAATACCAACCGGCGCACTACTACTGGTATCCGACCAACCAATGATCCCGGAAGGTGTTAAAACTGCCGAAAGCGATTCGGCCGTAACTACTGACTATGTGGAACGACATTTGAAAATTGGTATTGAATCGTTAAAGCAGTTAATTAATAATGGTTTGACGGTGAAGCATTTGATATTTTAGGTCATTAGTTCGTTAAACTATTGGTAATTAAAAACCGCTAACTCACCGCCCACCATTCACATTTCTTCAGGAACGCTTCATCTGCATCGGCGCCAACGCCCGGTGCATTAGATATTGCTAAATTGTACCCTTTGTAAGTAACGCCGCCAACGCAAGGGTCCTCCAGATGGCCCAGCATACAGGTATCCATATCGTAAAATTTAATATTGGGGCTGGCATATACAAAATGCAGCTTAGCACTTAAAGCGATACGGCTTTCGAGCATACCGCCCATCATACAGGCAATTCCTTTTTCAGCCGCTACGTCGTGTATTTGTTTAGCTTCATAAATTCCGCCGGATTTTGCCATTTTGATATTCACATAATGACAGGACCCGCTATTAATTTGCTTCCGGGCATCGTGATGGTTGTAAACGCTTTCGTCGGCCATAATTTTTACCGGTGATCGTTGCATTAGTTCGGGTAAGCGGTCGTCATGCCATGTGCGCATTGGTTGCTCACAAAATTCAATAGCATATTGGTCCAACGCTTGCAGGGCAAATACTGCATCATCAAAACTCCAGCCCTGGTTGGCGTCAATGCGTATTTTCATTTCATCGCCAATAGCCTCGCGAATCATCCTTATCCGTTCAACATCCTCAATAGCATTTTTCCCTAATTTTACTTTCAGGATATTGGCGCCCGACTGTTTAAAGTGGATAGCTTTTGCCGCCATTACATTTGGCGCCGCTATGCCTATGGTGATATCAGATTCAACCGCCCGTTTTTCGCCACCCAAAAACTGATATAAAGGTAACCCTGCATTTTTTGCTGCAATATCATACAGCGCCATATCAAACGCACTTTTTATAGTGGTGTTATTGGCTATAAGACTATGCAATTGCTGTAAACGAGCCAGTATATCTAAGGCATCCTCAGCGATCCATAATTTCGCAAAACTTCGGGCAACCACTAAGCAGGTATCCTGTGTCTCTCCAACAATAGGCGGAAATGCGGAACATTCGCCCACCCCGTAAAAACCACCGCTGGTGTGCACCCGGATAAAAACATTTTGAGCGTAGTCCATTGTACCGGTGGCAATGGTAAAGGGTTCCATAGGGATGCTGAAGCGGTAAATGTCTATTTTAGTAATGATGAGTTGTTGACTGGCCAATTTTATTATTGTTGAAATGTTATAATTTGTAAAGTTATAAAATAGTGGTTAGAGGTTGGAGATTTGAGGTGGTTTTTTCGGAACGCCAAAACAAAAATTTGCATCGTAACACAAATGCACTATATTTGCGTTACTACTTCAAGGTAAAATTCAACTTTAGCCTGTTGTTTCCGGCTGTTCAATGGAAATGATGTCTGCGCTAATTTAAAACTTTCATAAAAACATTATTAAATACATGGCTCAAGAAACTATGCCTAATCAATTTGATTATAATTCTACCAGGAATAAATTGATCCTGTCGGAATACGGGCGCAACGTGCAAAATATGGTTAAATATATTGTTGCGCTGCCCACTAAAGAAGAACGCAACCGTTATGCCCAGGTAGTAATTGACCTGATGGGCTTTTTAAACCCCCATTTGCGCGATGTTGCCGATTTTAAACACAAATTATGGGATCACCTGCACATCATTTCTGATTTTCAGATAGATGTGGATTCACCCTATCCGAAGCCGTCTGTAGAGGCCATCCACATGAAGCCCGAGCCATTGCGTTATCCGCACCAGCGCATCAAATACAAGCACTATGGCAAAACCATTGAACTGATGATTGAAAAGGCAAAAAGCATTGATGATCCTGAGCGTAAGCGCCACATGGTACAGGCCGTTGCCAATTTTATGAAAATGGCTTACGTACAATGGAACAAAGATTCGGTAAGCGACGAAAGCATTTTATCCGATTTGTATAACTTATCGGGCGGACAGCTAAAACTGGAAGAAAATATCAATTTGAACCGGGTTGAATACAGGGCAAATACGCATACGAATAATAATCAAAACAATCGCGGACGCACCAACAATAACAACAACCAAAATAACCGTGGCGGGCGGCCTCAAAATAATAATAACCCGCGCAATAACAACAACCAAAATAATCGCAACCGTACTAACGGCGGCAAAAAGTACTAATATTTTTGGTTCATGGTTCATAGTTCATGGTTCATAGTAAAAAGGCTATGACCGTTCAAACTTTAACCATTTGCCATTGTTTACGAACCAATTATCCGGTTTATATTTTATTAGGTCATGGCCGTAATTCTTCGGGCCATGAACCATAAACTATGAACCATGAAATAAATACACAATTATGACTAACGCTTTTGTAATAAACGGCGGCAAACCGCTTAAGGGCGAAATTATACCTCAGGGGGCCAAAAACGAAGCTTTACAAGTGCTATCGGCAGTGCTATTAAGCAGCGAGAAAATAACCATCAGCAATATTCCTGATATTAAGGATGTTAATAAACTGATTGAATTACTGGGCGATATGGGTGTAATAGTTGAACGCCTGGCCCCGGATACCTATAGCTTTGAGGCCAAAAACATCGATCTTGATTTTTTTCTGTCGGATGCTTTTAAAGAAAAGGGTGGCGGTTTACGGGGTTCCATCATGATTGTTGGGCCGCTGCTGGCACGCTTTGGCAAAGCTTCGATACCCAAACCGGGTGGCGATAAAATTGGTCGCCGCCGGTTGGATACTCACTTTTTAGGTTTTGAGAAATTAGGCGCACAGTTTCACTATGATGCCGTCACAGGCTTTTTTAATGTAGACGCTTCTAACTTACAGGGTACTTATATTTTATTAGACGAAGCTTCGGTAACCGGCACCGCCAATATTGTAATGGCTGCGGTACTGGCTAAAGGCACTACCACCATTTACAACGCCGCCTGCGAACCTTATTTGCAGCAACTATGCAAAATGCTTAACCGCATGGGCGCAAAAATAACCGGCGTAGGCTCCAACTTGTTAACTATTGAAGGAGTAACTAAGTTGGGAGGCACAGAACACCGCTTACTGCCCGATATGATAGAAATTGGTTCGTTCATTGGCCTGGCTGCCATGACGGGATCAGAAATCACCATAAAGGATGTACAATACAAAGAATTAGGTATGATCCCGGACGTATTTAAACGCTTGGGAATTAAATTGGAGCTGCGGGGCGATGATATTCATATCCCGGCCCAGGAACACTATGAAATAGAAACATTTATTGACGGTTCTATCATGACCATTGCCGATGCCCCATGGCCCGGTTTTACGCCCGACTTGCTAAGCATCTGCCTTGTAGTTGCTATACAGGCAAAGGGCTCGGTTTTGATACACCAAAAAATGTTCGAAAGCCGTTTGTTTTTTGTGGATAAACTATTGGATATGGGCGCACAGATCATTTTATGCGATCCGCATCGTGCTACGGTAATCGGTTTAGATAAACAGGTTCAATTGCGCGGCATATCAATGACCTCGCCTGATATTCGCGCAGGAGTATCGCTGCTTATTGCGGCGCTATCGGCAAAAGGAAAATCAACCATTTATAATATCGAACAAATAGAACGCGGATATCAACATATCGACGAGCGGTTACGTGCGCTTGGCGCAGATATAACGCGAATATAAGGAAGTCCGGAAAGTCGGAAAGTCAGTGAAGTCCGGAAAGTAAGAAGGAAACTCTTTATTCCGGACTTTTTGGGTTCAATTGTGAATTAAGTGCTTTATTTTTTTCACTTTCGGACTTTACTGACTTTCCGGACTTTCGGACTCCAAAAAAATTCCTACTTTTAGCCAAACACAATTATAAAAATGCCATACAAAAACCGGAGATCTGCCTATTCGAGTTTTATATTGATATTTGTACTGGTTAAAATAGGCCTTAATTTGGTAGCCATCAATCACTTTGGCTTCCATCGCGATGAGTTGCTGCACCTGGTACTTGCTGACCACCTGGATTGGGGCTATAAAGAAGTGCCTCCCTTTATCGCTGTGCTGGCAAAAATTTCCTCTGTACTTTTTGGCAATTCGGTTTTCGCAGCACGCCTTTTCCCTACGCTCTTTGGCGGATTAATCATTTGGCTAACCGGCGAAATTACAGCCGAATTTGGCGGTAAAATGTTTGCCATTACCCTGGCCTGCCTGGCATTAATCTGCTCGCCCGCCTTTGCCGCAAGCGATTATCTTTTTCAACCCGTAGTATTCGATCAGTTTTGGTGGGTGCTGGCGGTTTGGCTTTTGGTAAAATACAGCAACACTTCCGCTGTTAAATATTTATACTTTTTAGGACTGGCAGTTGGGTTAGGCATGCTTACCAAATACAGCATGGCGTTTTTTACGTTTGCGCTTATTTTTGGCATATTAATTAGCAAGCAGCGCAAAATGTTATACAATAAACATGTTATTGGCGCGGCGGCGGTTGCTATCCTTGTATTTTTGCCCAATGTAATATGGCAATTCAGCCATCACCTACCGGTATTTACCCACATGGATACCCTGCAAAAAGAACAGCTGGACTACAACAAACCGGGCGATTTTATAAAACAAACCTTAATGGTAAACGGCATTGCCGTTTTTATTTGGCTAACCGGGTTTGTGTTTTTATTGTTTTCGGTTAGGCTACATAAATTTCAATTCCTGGGCATTGCTTTTATTTTAATATTTGCTTTTTTGTTGGTGATGCATGGTAAGGACTATTACCTCTTCGGTGCTTTCCCGATGCTGTTTGCCGCAGGTGGTTTGGGTTTTGAACGCTGGTTAAAGGCAAGCGGCTATACACTTCGTACTGTTGCCGTTGCAATTTTCACTATCCCCAACCTGCTGATGCTGCCCATGGTGTTGCCCATTTTTCCGATAAATAAAACACTGTCGTTTTTTAATTTTACCAACCAAAACTTACCTGCGTTACGATTTTTCTCGACCTGGGAAGATCATAAAGTACACGCCCTTACCCAGGATTACGCCGATATGTTTGGCTGGGACGAAATGGCTGCCCTGGTTAACAAAGCCTGGTTAACCCTAACGCCCGAACAACGGAAACACACCCAAATTTATGCCGACAACTACGGCGAGGCCGGCGCGTTACACCATTTTGACAAACAATATAACCTGCCTGATGTAATATCATTAAACAGCAGCTTTACGCTTTGGGCGCCGGATCACCTGGATGGTCAGTATATTATTTATGTTGACGACCAGGGCGGCGGCAACGTGAATTCATTTAAACAGTACCTGGAAAGTTATCAAAAAATTGGCGAGGTGGTAAACCCTCAGGCGAGAGAAAAAGGCACGGCGGTATTTATATTGGTACACCCCGGGCCACAATTAAACCAGCGCTACAGCAGCGAACTGGCAGTGAAAAGATTGAAATAGGAATTATATACATGCGCGGATTAAAAACCATCATCTTTCTAATTATCTCGAATGCTTTTATGACGTTTGCCTGGTACGGGCATTTAAAATTTAAAGATTACCAATGGGGCAAAAACCTGGGACTTCTTTCAGTAATCCTCATCAGCTGGGGGCTGGCTTTTTTTGAATATGTTTTCCAGGTGCCCGCCAACCGGGCCGGTTTTAAAGGCGATGGCGGTCCGTTTAGTTTGGTGCAGTTAAAAACTATACAGGAGGCCATTACATTAACTGTATTTATGCTGTTTAGCATTTTCTTTTTTAAAACGGATAAGTTTGGATGGAACCATTTGGTTGGGTTTGGGTTGATTGTACTGGCGGTGTTTGTGATATTTAAGAAATGGTAGGTGGATGTACTTTTTTTATTTTTCATTGCCGTCGTTTTTAAGAAACAGTACGATGTAATGAAAGTTATCGGCTTTAGCCAAAATTAAGCGACCGGTAACGACGCGAATAGCTGATAAGATATATTACGCCACAAAAATATTATATTGCACCTCCATTCGTTTACCTATTATGAACCGACTACTAAACCTATTGCTGCTTTGTTTACTTAATTCATCGTGTGCTAAAAATCACCCTGATGATGTAAATATCAAATTTGATAAAATAATTCTATCCACTTCACATTGTATGGTTTCATGTCCTATAACAAATGTTATGATTGACACTAATGGAAGCGTGATATTCAAGGGTCAGGGAGAGATCACAAAAAGAGGGTTATTTACTGGTTCAATATCAAAAATTACTTATCGGTCGTTAGCTAAAAGTTTCAGTGAAATAAATTTTGACGCTCTAAAAAGCACATACACAACTCTGTTGAGCGACCAACAGACGGTTACCACCACGTTTGTAAAAGATGGTAAGATTCAAAAAACAATATATGACTACGGGAGGATTGCACCGTTAGCTTTCAAACGTGCATATGCTTCTTTGGAAAGCTTGTATAAGCATATTCCGTTAAAAAAGATTTCAAATCCACAACTTATCCCCGAATTTGATGGCATTGTAGATTCCCATTTAACAAAAGATGGCATGACACTTGACTTAAGGCAGTCCGAAACATTCTTATTATTTGATTACCTCAGAAATGGAAAGATTTCTAAGGACAGTTTTCAACCTCGCTTTAAATTACATACCTATTTCGAAAAGAATTCACTTAACGATATTGCCACCGATGGCCGCTATTACACCTTCATCATCAAAGGAAAACCTACCACCATCGATATCGGCTTCAACTTTTACGACGTAAATGCCAAAAACTGGGTATGGCGAAAAAAGACGGAGCACGATTAAAAGTCTACGACTTCAATTTCTTATTCACCACCCTATCCCCATAATCCTGTATAAAGGCTTTGCAATCCAGCATGCCTTTGTTCATTTCTGGATTAAGCCTGCCGGTCATTAAATTTTTCTCGAGGCCTTTGTCCGTAATAGAGAATATGCCGGTAAACGCTTTTCCATCAAATAAATAAATATAATTACCCTGCATAAACTGGTAAATATTACCGGGCGAATTAATTACCCTTGGTGTTTCGGATGGTAAATTGCTGATGAGGCTGCGGCCCCATGAGCGGAATGGTTTATGATAGCCCAATAAGTCGACAACGGACGGATATATATCCATTTGCGAGGCCAGGTCGGTACGTACGCCTTTCAGGTTGTAGGCGTTGTTGGCACTGTAAAATAGTATGGGCACAGCAAACCGGTTAATGGGTTTGCTATATTCGGGATAATAGGTTTGGCTGGTATGATCGGCTGTTATTATAAAAATGGTGTTGTTGTACCAGGGCTGCGTTTTGGCGTAGTTGAAAAACTTGCGCAACGCATTATCTGAATATTGTACACACTTATCAATAGCCAGCGGTCCGCCGGTGAACCTTGTTTTATATTTTTCGGGGATGTGAAATGGATCGTGCGAGGATAGTGTAAACAAAGTGGCCATAAACGGCTGTTGCTGCTTGCCAATGGTTTTACCCACAAACTGAAAAAATGGTTCGTCCCAAATGCCCCAGATACCGTCAAAATCATTCTCGTTATTATATTCGGTACGGCCATAGTAGTTTTTAAAGCCCAGGATATTGCCAAATCCCTGGAAACCCATGGAGCCATTTGCCGCGCCATGAAAAAACGAGGTTTGATAACCCATGCTATCACAAATAGAAACAATAGACTGTATTTTTTGCTTGGCATACGGCGAGGAAGTAAATGCCGTTTGAAACGATGGCACCCCGGCTAAAATGGACGACATGGCATGGATAGATTGCCGGCCATTGGCATAAGCATTGGTAAAAGCGAGGCTGTTATCGGCCAACGAATCTAAAAACGGGGTATACGATTTAAAATTGGAAATATTTGTGCCCCGGTTCATACTGCCCCAGTATTCGCGGGCCATACTCTCCAATATGATAATTACAACATTAGGTTTACCCGCTGGGCTACCATTGTATTGTTTAATTGGCTTGATATTGACATCAATATATCCGGCAGTGGTCCAATGTTCGCACTTGAAATTATTAGCGGTGAGCGTTCTTAACACAGCAAACGGCGTATTTAACACAATGTCGCCCTGGTTTGGCACCAGTACGTGTTTATAGGCATCAACCATGTTGATGGGGCGGGTGCTGTGCTTGAAATCGCCCCGTACGCCGCCAATCATTAACAAAATGACCACCGGGATAACAACCATCGAACTAATAAAATACAACCTTAAATTATGTATGCG
The DNA here is from genome assembly GCA_013288685.1 of Bacteroidota bacterium. Taxonomy (GTDB): domain Bacteria; phylum Bacteroidota; class Bacteroidia; order Sphingobacteriales; family Sphingobacteriaceae; genus Mucilaginibacter. The sequence goes on from JABDBM010000054.1 coordinate 11,305, forward strand.
TACTGGCTTAACCTTTACCCGGTAATACAGCCAAGCCCAACAAAGGCAGCACAATACATATATAACAATAACGTACCAATAGGCCCAGGAAAAATGCTCAAATAATGCTTTTTTATTGGTTTCATCAGTCAGCAAATCGAGCGTTGCTTTGGTTGAGCGCACCTGGCTAAAACGGTAATAAACGATATCGATAAAGTTTGTAGCGTAGGCAATAAAATTGGTGACAAAATATAAAATGGCGAGGCCTTTTTGATATTTAACGCTTGTATTGATGGTTAAAGGTAAAATGCTTAATATAATAAACAAGCTGTTAACGTACAACAAGGCCGTAGTGTCAAATGCCATTCCATAATAACAAAGCCGCATTAATCCATAAAAGTCATCTACCGAGAACAAGTGGGTATTAAAGGCGAAAAATAAAACTCTGCCTATAAAATAAAATAAATAGCCCAGTAATAAGCGATATAATAGCGCCTTATAATCAGATAATCGAAATATTACTCCCATGAATAAGTCCGGTAGAAAAACTAAGCTGCTAAGGAGAGAATATTTATGGAATGTTTAAAGTATTAAGAAATAACTTTACATTAATATTAAAATAACATTGCAGTAATATTAGATTTTGCGCCTATTCGCAAACTTTTGTGTATGAAAATTAAAATGACTGAAACATCGCATTTTTCGGCAGAAACAAGCTGACTACCGGGGTGGCTGTGTCTCCACAGCCAATTTATTGCGGAGAATCCTGTTAATTGGATAATACATATACTTCTACCTAAAATGACCGTTCAACACAAGTTGGCTGTGGGGACACAGCCAACGGTAACTGCGGCCGCTGTTTTGCCTTTAACGTAAAAATCAACCCGAAATCGCATTGATAATATCATACTGAGTAATAATCTCTATCTGGCCGTCGATCTCAATCAGCACCGCAATATTATCTTTATTAATCATCGCAGATATTTTATCAATAGAGGTATTCAAATCGACAAACGGAAACGGGCTGGTGGTTATATTTTTTATCGGCTGCGATTTGATAGAGGGGTTTTCAATCAGCGAGTTCAGTATATCGCTTTCTGTGATCTTTCCAATTACCATACCCTGCTGGGTTACTGGTATTTGAGAAATATTAAGCGATTTAATGGTGTTGATTGCTTCCAGTACCGTTTTTTCGCAATCGATGGTTACAATTTGCTGATTTTCTTTGGTTCGGACGATATCGCGGGCGGTTAGTTTTTCGTCTTTTAAAAAACCACGATCGCGCAGCCAGTCATCATTGTACATTTTGCCAAGATAGCGGGTGCCGTGGTCGGGGAAAATGATCACTACCAGGTCGCCCTCCTTAAACTTGTCTTTCATTTGCAGCACACCGGCAACCGCCGAACCTGTGGAGTTACCGGCAAAGATTCCTTCTTTACGGGCAATTTCGCGGGTCATAAGCGCCGCATCTTTATCGGTTACTTTCTCAAAATGGTCAATCAGGCTAAAATCAACATTTTGAGGTAAAAAATCTTCGCCAATGCCTTCGGTTATGTACGGATAGATCTCATTTTTATCCATGATACCGGTTTCTTTGTATTTTTTAAATACAGAGCCGTAGGTATCGATCCCTAAAACCTGGATGGCGGGATTTTTCTCTTTCAAATACCGGGCAATGCCCGAAATAGTGCCTCCGGTACCCACACCGGCTACCAAATGCGTTATTTTGCCGCCGGTTTGTTCCCATATTTCGGGGCCTGTTGATTCATAGTGCGCCTGCGAATTGGATAAATTATCATATTGGTTGGGCTTCCACGAATTGGGCACCTCCCGCTCCAATCGTGAAGAAACGGAATAGTAAGAGCGTGAATCTTCCGGATCAACATTGGTTGGGCAAACAATTACTTCAGCTCCGAAGGCACGCAGGGCATCGAACTTTTCCTTCGATTGTTTATCGGTACTGGTAAAAATACATTTATACCCTTTTATCACAGCCGCAATAGCCAGGCCCATACCGGTATTGCCTGATGTGCCTTCTATAATAGTGCCCCCTGGCTTTAGTTTGCCGCTTTTTTCGGCATCCTCAATCATTTTAAGGGCCATACGGTCTTTAATAGAGTTGCCCGGATTAGTTGTTTCAATCTTTGCCAAAACCGTTGCCGGGATGTCTTTTGTTACTTTATTTAATCTCACCATGGGCGTGTTGCCGATGGTTTCCAATATATTATCGTACCACATAAATGTTAAACTCTACTAATTTCGTATAGTATCCAAAATTAGCTTTCTTAAATGATATTTGGGCAATTTGATTTCGGATTTTGTTTTTGGGGATTACACCGATTATAAGGTGATTTCAGCGATTCCTTACCCTCAATGTCATTTCCTTCCTGCATGTAATTTCGAACAAGGAACGACAGAGAAATCTTATACGTCATGAATTGCAGCCATGTATGCCGTATAATACATAACGGACTATGCGTCGCCCATAAGTTTGTTCGTTAAGATTTGTTCCGCAGTCCAAAATGACATGGGGCGGAAAGGGGTAAAAAAATTGCACCCCATTTATGGAATTCAATACCGTTCGGCATCTATCATGTAAATTAACCTTCAACGATTTTTGCTTATGTTCACTAAACCGTCAGAAACCAATTTATCAACATCGCCATTATTGGCGTTGCCGCCAATAATCCGGGATATAATGGGCGCTAATTTTATGAGGAAAAACCTACTGTTTTTATTGTTGATTTTGATTGCCATGGCGGGGTATGCGCAACGGCCATTAACCAATAGCAGGCAGAACAGTTATTATACTTATATCTATAAGATAGATACAAAAACGGTTTCTAATTTTTATAAACATCCGGACAGTGCCTTTAACGATCAAACGCTGCAACATCCGGTTGACTCTTTCAAAACCAATACCTACTGGGAAAACACATTAGCACAAGGGAACTATTTAAAGGTTTGGGCCGAAAAAAATAAACTGAGATGTGTATTGATCGAAAACCACTCGGCCTTTTTAAATTTATTGAACAACAAATATGACGTTAGATTTGCTTTAATGAATAAGCAAGGGGAGGCCGTTAAGGCTTCAATGGTTTTGATAAATAAAAAACATGTACAGTATGATGGCCGAAGCGGTACCTATCACGTAACCAATTCAAAAAAGAAGAATATTGTGCAAGCCGATTATGGAGGCGTAAGTAATTTTTTTATTGTAAAGCAAGAAGGCTATGATGAGGACGATGATGATGAGGCAGGCAAGGGATGGCTTGCCACTAGGTGGCTGCATCTGAAAAAAATATTTAAGAAGCCTGATAATAATAATCGTGTGTACAGAGTTAGGCAAGACTTTACCGGTTTTATGGCTTTTAATAAACCAAAGTATAAACCTAATGATACGGTTAAATTTAAGGCATTTATATTGGAGGCAAAGACCGGCAAACCAATAACGCAAAAAAAATTACTGGTACGGCTATCCGAACGTTATGGAAATGATGGCAAAACCATTGGCACGGTAGCTGCTTACCGCGATGGAGGATTTGAATATAGCTTTGCTTTGAATGACAGCTTAAAACTGTCACTCGACAGGACATACACTATAAAGCTGGTAGATCCTGATGAAATTAAAGCGCTCAAAAAAAGCCATTATGGAATAAGCAGCGATGGTCACAAAATTTTACAGACGGGCGATTTTACCTATGAGGATTACGATTTAAAATCAATCCATTTTGAGGCCAGATTAGATAAGAAGGATTGTTTTCCTGGCGACAAAGCATCGATTTATTTAAAAGCAACCGACGAGAATGGCTTACCAGTTCCCGATGGGCGCGTTAAGTTGACAATGATAACCGCAAGCGCTCACTTTTATAAAAATGAGCATACATTTGTACCCGATACCTTGTGGCAGCACCAACTTAGTCTTGATGCGTTGGGCGAAACAAATATTGTTATTCCAGATTCTGTTTTCCCAAAAGCTGATATAGATTATAATATTCAGGCTGATTTCTTAAATACACAAAATGAACATCAACAGGCTAATGTGCACGGAACATTTAAGGATGAAAAGTATCATATTATTACCGAATTACATGGCGATACATTGTTTGCCAATTACAAAGAATTTGGAAAGGAAATTAGTGGCAGAGCAACTATCAGCGTCTTAAACGCCAACGACGATACCTTATCAATAACCAAAGTAATATTACCATCAAAAACAATCATCAATCCGGCTGCAGCTACTTATAATATTGAAACAGATAGCACCGATGTTGACTTTGAATTGAAAGATGAGCAAGCTCAATTATCAATAGCCGCAGAACGCAGTGCTGATTCGGTGTTTATTCAAGTGCATAACCCGAGAAATATCCATTTTTGGTATTCGGTGTTTGCACACAATAAGCTGATTGACGATGGGGAAGCCAATCAGTTATTTTATAAGAAAGCTTATGATAAGCCTAAAATCATCACCTTTTTGGTAAATTATGTATGGGCCGGCAAAAGTGCATCAGAACAAGCCGGAGAAATTGTTTATCGTGATGACAAGCTGAATGTTAATGTAAAGCAGCCTATATCCATCTATCCCGGTCAGCAGTTTCAAACAGACATTCTGGTAACAGACGCCACCGGAAAACCCGTTGCCAATACGGATATAACGGCATGGGCGCTAACCAGCAAATTCAATAATTACAGGCAGGTTTACGCGCCTTATGTGGGGCGGTCATATCGTTCCAGAAAATTAAAAACAGCTTTTGAAACCGGCGAGTTAGATGCCAATGAAGACATAAGGTTAAACTGGGCGCGCTGGAGCCGGCAAATGGGTCTGGATAGCATAACTTACTATCAATTTACCCACACCGGCAACATTTACAGAGTTGAAGAGCCCGGTATTGATACTATTACCCAAATAGCTCCCTTTGTAGTAAATAAAGGCGAAATTATACCGGTACATATTATTTACGTCGATGAAAAGCCGGTATTCTTTAGCCAGGCACAGCAGTTGCAGCAATATAGTTTTATGATTTCGCCAGGTAAACATAGCTTGAGGTTGAGGACCAGTCATCAAAACATCAAGCTCGACAGCGTAGTGGTTGAAAAATCGAAAAAGTTGATATTAGGGATAAACGCTGACGCTGCCCCATCCACCAATGTATCGGATACGTTGGGTACCTATGAGGCGCAGCTAATTAATAGTTATATGATTACGATGATTGATAACTTCGATCATAAAATGGCTACCATAAAGCAGGATGATCATATCTTCTTTTTAAACCCGCAACCAGGTAAAAATCAGGCCATACTTACAGGCCCGCTATCAAATAATTATACAATTTTTAATTTACAGGGTGAAACCTCAAGGCTATTTTCGGCGGAGCCGGGTTATACTTATCTTTTTGAACCAGGATTATTGAAACAAAAAAGCATTGAGACAAAATATCCTTTCAATAAAATTCTTTCCGCCTCCCCGGGGATTACCGATTATACCCAGTATGCACTTACCCAGGTCCGCGCCGATAGTATTTGGCAACAGTTTCTTTATGAACGTAGCCATAAAGAGTACTTGTTCATAAACAAAGGAGTGACTGATGCGGTAACCGGCTCGCTTAAAATTGATATTGACATCAATAAGAAATCGTTCCCGCTCATCAAAAACATTATCATTTACCGTTATGATGATCCCGATTTTATCAGGATATATCCCGGTGTTGAAGTGAACTTTGGTAACCTGGCTAAAGGAAATTACAGGATGCTTTTTTTGCTGAAAGACGACACATACGATATTAAAGAAAACATTGCAATAAAACCCTTCGGCATCAATAATTACAGGATGCGGATTACCGCGGCTTACCCCAGGGATTCTGTTAGTGTAAGAATCAGCAATATTATCAGCAGCCGCTCGGGCATATATCAGAACTCAGACTATAATATAGAAAACGACGCACTGAAGTTAAAGGAAGTCTTTAATGAAAAATATTTAAGTAATAACGGTTTCACGGCATCAATGTCGGGAGTTGTGGCAGGCAAAGACGATAAATTACCGATAGTTGGTGCCAGCGTAAAAATAAAAGGCACAACATACGGCGCGATAACGGATATAAACGGGTACTTTAATTTAAATGTTCCCGACCGGGGGAAGTTAATCATTTCGTACATCGGTTACGTAACCAGAGAGATTGATATAGCGCCCGGCACTAATGAAAGAACATTAATGGAACCTAATAGCCAATCGTTGAAAGAAGTTGTGGTAGTTGGCTATGGAGTCGAGAGGCGGTCGGCAAGTTTATCTTATTCAGTTACTACTGTCAATGGATTATCAGGCAAAGTATCAGGTCTTTCCATTATCGAAGGGAATCCTGGTGCCGGGTCAACAATTCGTATCAGAGGCATTTCGTCACTACCCGGCGAGCAGCCACTTTATATTATTGATGGTATACCTGTAACATCACTCGCGGGCATAAATCCCGGCGACATTGCGGATATCAATGTGTTAAAAAGTGCAGCGGCAACTGCGCTTTACGGTGCCCGGGCCGCTAATGGGGTGGTTATAATCAACACCAATAAGCAAACAAATAGCATTAATCCGGCTCAGACAAATACCGTCCAACAAGCCGATGGCCTGTCCATCCGGAAAAACTTTTCCGATTACGCCTACTGGCAACCCAAACTCACCACCGATGCCAATGGCAAAGCCAGTTTCATTAGTACTTTCCCGGATGATATTACCAACTGGCGCACTTTTGTAATTGGGATAAACGATCAAAAACAATCGGGCTATACCGAGCATCAGATTAAATCTTTTAAACCACTAAGCGCCGCCCTTATCACGCCGTTGTTTGCTGTACAGGGCGATGAATTTGGTGTGATAGGTAAGGTGACCAACTACAACCAGGACGCTGCGAAACTGACGCGTACTTTTACTTTTAATGGTCAGCAGCTTGAGCAGAACGCATTTGAGGTTAAAAACTCAAAAATTGATACGCTGAATATCACCACCCCGAAAACCGACAGCCTTACTTTTGAATATACCATTAAGCGTGAAAATGGCTATTTTGATGGCGAACGCCGCAAAATACCGGTTATTGAACAGGGTGTAAAAGAAACCAGCGGCTCGTTTGCGGCCTTAACTAAAGATACGACCATTAGCCTAAACTTTGATGCGCTGCTTGGTCCTGTAACATTTAGGGCCGAGGCGTCGGCCTTGCCGACTATGGCTGAAGAGGCGCAGCGTTTGCGCGAATACAAGTATTTGTGCAATGAGCAGTTAGCTTCGAAGTTAAAAGGATTGTTAGCTGAAAAGCGCATTAAAACCTACCTGGGCGAGCCATTTAAATGGGAAAAGAATATACTGGAAGTGATAAAAAAGCTACAGGATAACCGCCGCAGCCAGGGCATCTGGGGATGGTGGAAAGATACCGACGAAGAGCTTTGGATCAGTCTGCATGCCGTTGAAGCCTTAACCGATGCAAAAACTGCCGGCTATACCATTGATATTGATCAGCAACGCCTCACTGATTATTTAGTTTATCAGATGGAAAGCTATAAGGGCGAAGAAAAACTGGCCTGTCTGCAATTATTACATCGGCTAAATGCAAAGGTTGATTATCAGAAATATTTTGGTGTGATAACCAAAGAGTTTGCAGCCGAAAAAGTGGTATCTAAATACGATCAGTTCCGCCTGATGCTTTTGCAGCAGGAAACAGGATTCTCCCCAAAAATGGATAGTATTTTGATGAATGAACACCACACCCTGTTTGGCAGTATTTACTGGGGCGAAGACGGCTACCGCTTTTTTGATAACTCGGTTCAGCTAAGTGTGCTGGCTTACAAAATCATCAAAAATGAAGGTAAGCACCCGGAATTATTGGAAAAAATAAGGGGCTACTTATTAGAGCAGCGCCGTTCCGGCGCCTGGCGCAATACTTATGAGTCATCGTTGATATTAGAAACTTTATTGCCTGATTTGCTTGTCACTGATAAGCAAGTTAAGCCAGCAACTTTAGTTATAAAAGGGGCTAAATCGGATACTGTTACCAAATTCCCTTATACCCAAACCTTCAGCGATAAGCAACTCGCCATCAGTAAAACAGGAACACTGCCAGTTTACATAACCAGCTACCAGCAATTTTGGAACAGCCATCCCGAAAAGGTAAGCAAGGATTTTACGGTTGATACCTGGTTCGAGAAAAAAGGCGACAAGCTGACTCAACTAAAGGGCGGCGAACCTGTACAATTAAAAGTCGAGGTAACAGCCAAAGGCGATGCAGATTATGTAATGATTGAAATACCTATCCCGGCGGGATGCTCGTACGAAAGCAAGGAGCAATCCTGGCAAAACAACGAAGTGCACCGCGAGTATTTCAAAGAAAAAGTGAGCATTTTTTGCCGGAAACTGAAACAGGGGAAATATGAGTTTACGGTTAACCTGATACCAAGGTACGATGGGAAGTACAGTTTAAATCCAGCGAAAGCGGAAATGATGTATTTCCCTGTGTTTTATGGAAGGGAGGGGATGAAGAGTGGGGTCATTGGGGCATTGGGTCGTTAAGTCATTGGTGCATATTTGTGGCTTCCCACCGCCATTGTTTGGTCACTACGTTATTAATCTTTGTAATGAATATGTTGCGATTGGTTTTATCTTTGGAAATGAATTTACTACGATGGTTTTTTGGCATACTGCTAGCGTTGATAAGCTCCATCGGATTTTTAGCGTTATGTGTATACTTAAAGGACTTTCATCGTGTTTATGAACTAAATTATGAATACAGGTTTGGCTGGATATATAATATGATTTTTACAGCTTTAGCATTGATGTTATTTGTGCTTTTATCATCACTTTTTTGTCCAGTCCCAAAGAAAAAGTCCGCACTTATAGCGGTGTTTATAGCGCTCTCGTTAGTCGTGATCAGTTTGTGTTTTAATTTTTCAGAAATATTCCACAGACATCGCATCAATACACGCGCTATTATTTACTACCAATGTGTAATATCGGGGATACTGGCCGGTTTTTTTGTCAGCTATTTCGCATTCAGGCATAAAGGTTGGGATCTGCAGAAAAAAGTTGAACCAGATGTTGAAGGGTTTTGATATTAATTTTAGAACCGAAAATATAATGAAAAAAATACCAGTCCTTATCTTCCTGTTGATTTGTAACTACGCTTTTGCACAATCTTTCGTCAGCCAACCGGGCAAGGTGGAGTTTTACCTTTTAAAAAGTACCACCTTAAGCATCGACTCGCCGGGAGTTATTCGTAGACAGTTTGATGTTTCACCTGGCGAATTGCAGGATACCGCCGTTATTAAGGACAATGAAATTATTTCATATACCATACGCAAAGACCACTTCCGCCTTATGGGGAATAAGGACACTATAGTAGAGCGATTTCTATTCAACATTTCTGATGCTGCGGCAAACAAATTAAAAGCTTTGAAGCCCGACTTATGTTGCGGGATAAAGTTTGCTGTAGTTGTAAATAGGAAAGTTTGTTTTACAGGTTACTTTTGGAACTTATTTTCCTCATTTGCTTGTGATTGGATTACCGTTTACCCCGTCGGTAATATAATTGATGTGATGGGCAAATTACCGGATACCTTCGCAACCATTCCAAACGACCCGAGAAAAGACAGGTTGCTGGTAGCCTGTTTGAAGGCAACAAACAGATTAATAATTAAATGAACAACCAAAGTATTCGGTTGTTTTGACCTACATTTAATGTTATGGTTTGAATTTCGATATACCAGGCTACCCAATATTTCGTTAGCCCTTTTTAACTTTTCTGGAAATAAAACTTTTCCTATAAGCTCTTCCATTTTTTGTTGAGTACGATAATTTAATTTCTCTTTTTCCGCTATGTGCATGCCTAAAATAGATCAAACTATTTTAGACATGCACAATTCAGCAAACCGCGCATAGTAAAGTGACTACTCTCCGCTCAATTCAGCAAAATATTTATGAAACAACGGGATGGTTTCGATGCCTTTATAGTAATTATAGATATCGTATTTCTCATTGGGTGAATGCAATGCATCGCTATCCAAACCGAAACCCATTAATACTGTTTTTAGGCCTAATTCAGCCTCAAACAGTGCTACAATAGGAATACTACCACCGCCACGAGTTGGTATAGGTTCTTTGCCGAACGATTCAGCTATCGCCTTTTGTGCCGCGCGATAAGCAATACTATCAGTTGGAGTTACTGCAGGCTCTCCACCATGGTGCGGGGTTACCTTTACTTTTACCGAAGCCGGCGCCAGTTTTTCAAAATGATTGGTAAACAGTTTAGTTATCTCTTCTGATCCCTGGTTGGGCACCAGGCGCATTGATATTTTTGCGTGTGCTACCGACGGTAAAACGGTTTTTGCGCCTTCGCCAATGTAGCCACCCCATATTCCGTTTACTTCAAGCGTAGGGCGGGTTCCGGTGCGTTCAAAAGTGGTGTAGCCTTTTTCACCCCAAAGTTCATCAACGCCAAGGTCTTTTTTGTATTCGGCCTCATCATAAGGTGCGTTGTTCAACGCTTTACGTTCGGCGTCTGTTAAATCCACTACCTTATCATAAAAGCCGGGGATTGCCACATGGTTATTTTCATCGTGCAATGATGCAATCATTTTAGCCAATATGGTTGCCGGGTTGGCAACAGCACCCCCGTATACTCCCGAATGTAAATCCCTATTCGGTCCAGTTACTTCTACTTCCAAATAAGACAACCCGCGCAAGCCTGTTTCGAGCGATGGATGTTCCATACTGATCATCGACGTATCAGAAATTAATACTACGTCCGCCTTCAGCCGTGTTTTATTGTTCTTAACAAAAATGCTGAGGTTTGATGAGCCCACTTCTTCCTCACCTTCAATCATAAATTTAATATTGCAGGGCAGTGTATTGGTTTGCATCATCAGTTCAAACGCCTTTACGTGCATATAAAATTGCCCTTTGTCGTCGCAGGCGCCGCGGGCATATATTTTTCCATCACGAACGGTAGGTTCAAAGGGCGGGGTTTTCCATAGTTCAATAGGATCCGGTGGCTGTACATCATAGTGGCCGTAAACCAAAACCGTAGGCAGCGCCGCGCTGATTATTTTTTCGCCATATACTATAGGGTTACCTGCAGTTTCACAAACCTCAACGTTATCAGCGCCAGCATCGCGCAGTTTTTGGGCGACGAAATCTGCGGCCTTTAATAAATCCTGTTTATATTTTGGGTCGGCACTAACCGATGGAAAACGGAGCAGATCAAACAACTCATCCAATAATCGTTGTTTATGCTGCTCAATATATTGCTTTATAACCTGCATACTCATATTTTTTGAGGCAAATATAGGTTATGTTTTGCTTGAATGTGTTTATAATTTGACGGGAAAATGTGATAGGTATACAAAACAATCAAAAGTTTTGTGAAGGTTAAGGCCAAACGTAATGCTGCGTTTGGGAGCTGCCAGGATTTCCTTATAAAACAAGTATGGGGTTAGCCGATTTATATCAGCTAACCCCATAAATTAAACATGTTTAAGTAATAGTATTCTCAGTATAGTATGTACTATTAATTCAGGTCGCCGCTACCGGTGTTGTTTTTATCACCGTGTAAGTCGCCGCTACCAGTATTGTTTTTGTCGCCGTTCAAGTCGCCGCTACCAGTGTTGTTTTTATCACCATGTAAATCACCGCTGCCAGTGTTGTTTTTATCACCATGTAAATCGCCGCTACCTGTGTTGTTTTTGTCGCCATTCAAATCACCGCTGCCAGTGTTGTTTTTGTCGCCATTCAAATCACCACTACCAGTGTTGTTTTTGTCGCCATTCAAATCACCGCTGCCAGTATTGTTTTTGTCGCCGTTCAAATCACCGCTGCCAGTGTTGTTTTTGTCGCCATTCAAATCACCACTACCAGTGTTGTTTTTGTCGCCATTCAAGTCACCGCTACCAGTGTTGTTTTTGTCGCCATTCAAGTCACCGCTACCAGTGTTGTTTTTATCACCATGTAAATCACCGCTGCCAGTGTTGTTTTTGTCGCCATTCAAGTCGCCGCTGCCAGTGTTGTTTTTGTCGCCATTCAAGTCGCCGCTGCCAGTGTTGTTTTTGTCGCCATTCAAGTCACCGCTGCCAGTGTTGTTTTTGTCGCCATTCAAGTCGCCGCTGCCAGTGTTGTTTTTGTCGCCATTCAAGTCACCGCTACCGGTGTTGTTTTTGTCGCCATTCAAGTCGCCGCTGCCAGTGTTGTTTTTATCACCATTCAGGTCACCGCTACCGGTGTTGTTTTTATCACCATGTAAATCACCGCTGCCAGTGTTGTTTTTATCACCATTCAGGTCGCCGCTACCGGTGTTGTTTTTATCACCATTCAAATCACCGCTGCCAGTGTTGTTTTTGTCGCCATTCAGGTCACCGCTACCGGTGTTGTTTTTATCACCCATCAAGTCGCCGCTGCCAGTGTTGTTTTTATCACCATTCAGGTCACCGCTACCAGTGTTGTTTTTGTCGCCATTCAAGTCGCCGCTACCAGTGTTGTTTTTATCACCCATCAGGTCGCCGCTACCAGTGTTGTTTTTATCACCCATCAGGTCGCCGCTACCAGTGTTGTTTTTGTCGTTGGCGGCAGAAGTGGTAATATGAGCAATTGATTTTTTAGTTTGAGCAGAAGTTGATAATGCTACTGTTGCACCTAAAACGAAAACTGCTGAGAATAGTACTTTTTTCATGTTTACTTTTATTTACTTTTTTTCAAATGCCGCTCAAGCTGATTTATTTGAGCAAACAGTGATTTATATGTTTGATTTTTTTTTATTATTTCTTGTTTTGCCTATATCTTTTTGAAAGAACTTGCGTATAAGTACCAAAAAACAACCTAATCAAGTTCATTCGACCCTAATAAGGTCCGATGCAACCACAACTTCAGAAATATTAATCTGAGTTTGTTTCGCTGTTTTTTAGCATGGCTTTTTAAATATTAATGGTAATAAAACATAGTTTTACAACAGTTTGTTTTATTCAAAAAAATATTTCAACATGCTTGTTTTCAAGAAGTTAAGATTGATTTGAGAATTGTTGACAGTAAAATTTAAGCCACGAATAACAAACGGAATGCGCCGTTAGCTTATCAACAAGATCATTTCCAAATTAACTTATTGCGTTCAATAATTTATCAGATTCAAATATAATTAAATTTTTCAATAAAACAAGTCAATCGTAGACTAAATTTAAACGAACATTTTTTAACTGATTAAATTTTTATTTATAAGTGTTGAAATATGCAATATTTTATTTTAGCATAACCTTCTGTTTAATTAAACGTAATAATGTTTTAATGATGAGATCCTTGATATTTATATTTTGCACCATACTTGGTTTTTCCGCTCAGATAGTGAGCGCGCAAAACACCGTTGGGCAAGATACCAATGAGGTTATAAAACTAAATAAGCAAGGGTTTGGAATGCGGTTAACAAATCCAAATCAAACTATTGTAATTGGCAATAAAGCACTTTCTATTGCGCAAAATTTGAAGTACGATGCCGGCATCGGCGAGTCGTACAGGGTAATGGGGATTGGTTATTACTATTTGAATCAGTCAAAAAAAGCTATTGATGATTATTTAACCGCACTTAGTTATTTTCAACGAATTAAGGATTTACCCGGGCAAGGGAGAGTATATAACAATATTGGAAATTTATACCGCAACGACGACTACGACCTGTCGCTCGAATTTTTTACGAAGGCTTTGGCTATCGCAAAAAAATTGTCGGCTGATAACTTAATAGCGCCCATATATTTGAATATCGGCACGGTTTATTTACACAAAAATAGTTTTTATCAGGCTTTAAACTATTATAATAAAAGCAATGATCTTTTTGCAACCCTTAAAGATACCGTGAATCTGATTCAGTGTATGCAAAACAAAGGAGTGATTTATTATAACCTGCGTCAATATGATAAAGCTCAGGGCTTGCTAATGGAAGCCAATAAAGAGGCTAAACTATTGGACCTGAATGAGTCGATAGCAAGTATAGATCTTACGCTGGCCGATTTGTATATAGCAAAAAATGAATTCGACGAAGCTGAGAAATTTATTGCAGAAGGAACCACTTTTGCAGGTATTATTAAAAACGAAAAGACAGAATCAGACTTTAAGTTAACCAGTTATCAGCTTGAGCTTAAAAGGAAAAATTATCAGGGAGCCGTGTCTATTTTATACAGTATTTATCATTTGGATAGTGCTTTATATAAACAGGGTATTTCAACGCAAATTAATTTAATAAGGGAACAGGCTAACCAAATGGCCCGCCAAAAAGAAACTGAACTTTTGTTGCAACGCGAAAAATACGACCGTGTTAAGTTTTGGGCCGTAGCGGTGGTTGCCGGTCTATTGATGGTGTTTGTTGGCTTGCTTATAACAAATGTAAAGCGCAAAGCCAAAACCAATACACAACTTACCGCCCTTAATGCCGAAGTATCACGCCAAAAAGATAACCTCGATAGGATAAACCATCACCTGGAGGAGATAATTGACGAGAGAACCAAGGATCTGCAGATAAAGAATAAGAAGCTTTCTGAATACTCGTCGTACCTGTCGCATCAGATACGTGGGCCAATTGCTACCCTAAAGGGATTGTTAAATCTTGAAAAAGAAGGGTTAGTTGATGAGCCGGAATGTATCAGGATGATGAACAAAAGCGTTGGCGAAATTGATGATAAGATTATTGAAATGAGCGACATGCTGCATGACCCGGGAAGAACAGGGTTTTGAGATGGGAGTTCATTAGTTGATGGTTCATAATTCATAGCCGGGGGAAGGTTATTTAATTACTTTTTTTCCATGAATCATGAACTACGATCCATGAACCACAAGAACTCAAAGCGGTAACGAAGTGTGAATCTGTGCTTCAATTAACCCCAGGTAAATACAATACCACGATATCATTTGTAAAATAAGCAGTTTTCGGTGTTTTTTATATCCTTTGGTTTCAAAAGCAAGGGTTTCGTGAGCCGAAGTTACGAAATACATTATCTCGCCCTTGATGGGGCTTATGCCCGACTTTATTGGATCAAACGCTTTAACCTTTAGTTTACTATCAGGATCGTGGATAGTCCCGTCCTTTAAAGCTTCGTTATTAGAAATGGAAATCAGGTAGTTCGACATATTTTCAGATGTTTAGTTCTATCTGCTTATCTCAATTTTTACTCCAAATTGTTCCAAAAGGTTTCAGAAATATTGTTTTTTGTATTACGTGCTTAAAATAAACGATTATTTCCCGACATAATAAAAAATGCGCCGGGTGCCCGGCGCATTTTTTTGATACAAAAGTGTCATGTTTATTGAACAGAAAGCGCAACTCTATACTAAAGCAGCGGTGGTGCGGTTCCGTAGTTCTTCGTACAAAAGAATTACTTTTCGTTGTAAATTGGCAATCTCTGTTTCCCGTTCGCTTATTTTCTTTTGCGCAATAGTTAAATGTGAAGTCTGAGGCGCTGTTTCTTCGGCATCCAGGGCGAATAAGTTGACCACGCTAACCTCATAGATAGTTGCAATTTGTTCCAGGCGCGACAGGTTGATGTCTGTAACACCCGTTTCAATTTTTGAGAAAGCCGGAATTGAAATCCCAAGCCGGTTGGCTACTTCTTCCTGGCTCCAGTTACGTTGGTGCCGTATTGTCCTGATGTTTTTACCTACAGATTTGTTGGTTTTCTTTTTTAAGTTTACGTTTTCGGCCATTGTAATCATTTCTCAATAGTTTAATTTAAATTGGAACTTTAAATACTAAGACAAACGCTATGCCATATTAATTAATGGGCAAAAAACACTTGCCATACAATTTAATAAATATCCTTTGAGAAAAAAGTGTGGAATATCATCTACAAAACCGGGTAAAATTTTAGTGACCATTCATTATCTTTAACTTGGCAAACTTTAAAAGCAGTTGTTTTTGTCCAATTTCTTTAAAAAAGATAGTCGCCTTCACATCCGGCTTTTTGCCTTCCAGGTTTATCACTTTACCAAAGCCGAAGCGTTCGTGCTCAACCTCCATACCAACCTGTAGGTCAGACGTGTCAGAAGGAGCGAAGCCTGGCGACGGCACATGGGCTTTAGCCAAAATAGACGTAGTCTTTGGTGTAGCGGGCGGTTTGGGCTTTGAAAATGTATCGCCTCCTCCACCCGGTCTGCTCCAGGCGGTACGCTCGTCATCAAAAAATGGATTGTTGCTGCTTGCCGGTTTAGCCGTAAGGTCTAAATCAAGGTATCGGGCATCAATCTCATCCAAAAAACGGCTGGGCTCACAGTTTATTAAGGTGCCAAATTTAAAACGCGAGGTAGCATAGCTCAGCGTTAGTTTGGTTTCGGCACGGGTGCAGGCTACGTAAAATAAACGGCGTTCCTCTTCCAAGTCGCTGCGCGCATTAAGGGACATTTGCGACGGGAACAAATTTTCTTCTAAACCTACCACAAATACGTGCGGAAATTCCAGCCCTTTGGACGAGTGGATGGTCATTAACGAAACGGTATCGGCATTCGGGTCTTTATCTTTATCGTCATTGGTAAGCAGGGCAATATCCTGCATAAATATATCCAATCCCTTTTCCTCAATGTCTTCCCGTTCCGAAAATTCTTTTATACCGTTTAGTAATTCCTGTATGTTTTCGTACCGGTTAAGCCCCTCAACAGACTTATCTTCATATAAATCTTTCAGCAAACCAGAATGTTGCGCAATATGCAGCGCAGCCTCATAAGCAGTTTGCGTATTGGTGATTACCTGGAAACTCTGGATAGTAGTTGCAAAAACACTAACAGCAGCGGATGAACGCCCGTCTAAATATTTTGATGGGTTAATAATAGCTTCCCATACCGAAATTTGGTTCTGCGAGGCGCTTAAAATAATACGATCAACAGTGGTATCGCCAATTCCCCGGCGCGGGTAATTGATTACCCGTTTTAGGGCCTCTTCATCATTTGGGTTAAATGTAAGCCTGAAGTAAGCAATTAAATCTTTTATTTCCTTACGTTGATAAAACGATAAGCCGCCATAAATTTTATAAGGCGTTCCCGTTTTGCGTAAAGCCTCTTCCATCGAGCGCGATTGGGCGTTGGTACGGTACAGGATTGCAAAATCATGCCATTTTAATCCTTTGGTGGTCCGTTCAAACATTATCGATTCGGCAACCAGCTTGCCTTCTTCGTTATCGCTAAAGGCGCGCATCACCTTTATTTTATCGCCGGTTTCCTTTTCCGAGAAAACGTTTTTCTTTAACTGATCTTTATTGTTGGCAATAATGCTGTTGGCGATATTTACAATATTTTGAGTCGACCGGTAATTTTGTTCGAGCTTAAAAATGTGAAGATCCGGGTAATCCTTCTCGAAATTCAGGATGTTTTGGATATTGGCTCCCCTAAAGGCGTATATACTTTGGGCATCATCACCCACAACACAAATATTTTCGTTAACTGCAGCCAGCTTTTTCACAATCAGGTACTGCGAAAAGTTGGTATCCTGATACTCATCCACCATCAGGTATTTAAATTTGTGCTGGTATTTATTTAATACCTCCGGATGATTTTTAAGTAGTTCGTTGGTTTTAAATAGCAAATCATCAAAATCCATAGCGCCCGCGCGGAAACAGCGGGCCACATAATTTTGATAAATTACACCCAATTGCCCCCGTCCGCTCGAAAAATCGTCGGCCTGTATCTGCTCATTCTTTTGATATTCCTGCCACGACACCAAATTGTTTTTTGCTGCCGATATGCGGTTACTCACAAAATTAGGACTGTACAGTTTGTCGTCAAGATTCATTTCTTTTAAAATGGCCCTCAATACGCTTTTACTATCGTCAGTATCATAAATGGTGAAATTGTTAGGATAACCTATTTTATCAGCCTCAACGCGCAGCAGTTTCGCGAACACGGAGTGAAAAGTTCCCATCCAAATGTTTTTGGCTTCGGTGCCAACTACGCTGGTAATACGGTCGCGCATTTCGCGGGCCGCCTTATTGGTAAAGGTGAGCACCAATATGTTAAACGCGTCAACCCCACTGCGGATAAGATGCGCTACACGGTAAGTAATCACGCGTGTTTTGCCCGATCCGGCGCCCGCAATAATCATTACCGGTCCCTTTATTTGTTGTACTGCTGCCCGCTGTTCGGGGTTTAAACCCTGTAAATAATCCAAAATCTTCTCCTCTTTTCTGTTGGGCGAAATTACTGTTTTTGGGGGAATTGAGGTAAGAGATTTGAGATTAGTGATTAGAGATAAGGCTCCGCTAAGAATGGTCCATTGTTTTCCGGCTAATCTCCTATCTCTGACCTTTAATCACTAAATAATTTTGTCAGTTAGCGCTACTTATTTTATATTGCCTGCAAACCATCCGTTGTGAAACCTATTTTTATATTAATAATTACTGTTTTTTTTATGGGCAAAGGTTTTGCCCAGGACACTGTTGAAGTAAAAAATCGCCTTACCGACTCGGTTATGGAGCGTTTTTGCGTGTTAAAATCCGACAAAATGACCAGGCAAGGACCATACCGGGCGCTTTTTCGACGCAGGGTATTAGTTGCCGCGGGTAATTATAAAAACGACAAAAAAACTGGTATATGGCGTTTTTACGAAACTGACGGCCACCTGGTAGAGAAATACAATTATGATACCCAAAGTTTATTAGTTGAAGCGTCTTTGGATAGAAACCGGGAGATCGGATTTGCATTTGACGCTAAAATTATCAAAACAGATACCGTCACCCGGCCTATTAAAATTGGAGGCAGCTATTATGGATTTATACCCTATCTGAATATTTTCAGAACGCCGTTTGACACTTTTCAGGTACTTACACAGGATTTTGAGGCTACGGTTGAATTATTGAT
>JABDBM010000055.1 GCA_013288685.1 Bacteroidota bacterium
ATAGTAGGCATCTTTCAATTGAATCTGCCCGGTAATTACGGCGTAATCGTCCCAATTGGTAAGCGTAGGGAAATGAACCGGTATTTTTATTTCGATGAGTTTTGTATTGTCAACCTTGTTATCAAATATCTGCTTCACCATTTGGGTATCCGCCTTGTTGATAAAATATTGGTAAAATAAGGTATAACCCCCAATATTAAACAGGTGAACACTTAACAATATGATGGCAAATATCCGTTTCAATTAACCGGGAACTAAAATTGGTTTATATTACTGTGGGTAAATGTATATAAAATTTTGAATTCGCGTAATAATTTTTTTACAAAAAATATTATTATTTAGAACAATTCCAATTAGCACTCCATTTAACCCTGCTTTAAACGTTCATTTTAGTTATGGGTATATTTGTACTAACATGGAATTTATAACCCAACCCTGGCCCTGGTATGTTTCGGGCACCTTAATCGGCATGGTTATACCGGCCTTATTGCTATCGGGCAATAAGGCTTTCGGCATTTCTTCAACCCTGCGGCATATTTGTGCGATATGTATCCCCGCCAACATCGCCTTTTTTAAGCACGACTGGAAAAGCCAGACCTGGAACTTGTTTTTTGCTATCGGTATTATATTGGGAGGGTTTATAGCCGTACATTTTTTAGGCGGGCAACATCCGGTTGCCATTAATCCACAAACAACAACAATTTTAAAACAGCAGGGCGTAAAGGATTTTAACGGCCTGCTGCCAAAAGATATTTTCAGCTTTCAGCAATTGCTTTCCTTACGGGGATTTATATTTATAGTTGTCGGCGGCTTCTTGGTGGGATTTGGAACAAGGTATGCCGGCGGATGTACATCGGGCCATTCCATTATGGGCATAGCTTCGTTGCAGTGGCCATCGCTTGCAGCAACCTGTTGCTTTATGGCAGGAGGCATCCTCACAACCTGGTTTATTTTACCTTATCTGTTGAAATTATGATGCGGAATATTAAATATTTAATAACCGGTGCACTATTCGGCATCGTATTGGTAAAATCAGAGGTAGTCTCCTGGTTTAGGATACAGGAAATGTTCCGCTTTCAGGCGTTTCACATGTATGGCATCATTGGGAGCGCCATTATAGTTGGTTTAATTTCTATTCAAATCATCAAACGGTTCAAGATAAAAACCATAGACGGCGAGGACATTGTTATCCCCGAAAAGAAATTTCATTGGGGCAATATTTATGGCGGATTGATATTTGGTTTAGGATGGGCTATAACTGGTGCATGCCCGGGTCCGCTGTTTGCACAAGTTGGCGGCGGCTTCTTAATAGTTGCGGTAACGCTTGTAAGCGCTATTGCTGGCACATGGACCTACGGATTAATAAGGGAGAAATTGCATCATTGAGCATTGAGTTGGATTGAGTTGATTAAGTGAGTTGTTGATTGGGTTTAAAAACGATATAGTGTTCTTCAACCAAATCAAATTCATCCAACTCAGTCAACTCAATAAACTTAATCCAACTCAATAAACTAACACAAAAATGAACGACTTCATAGCCGCCCGCTCACAAATGGCCATTTCACTTGGCTTTCATATCGTTTACTCCTGCATCGGGATGGTGATGCCGCTTTTTATGGCAGTATCACACTATAAATGGATAAAAACCGCCAATCCGGTTTATAAAAACATAACACAAGCCTGGAGCAAAGGCGTGGCCATATTTTTCGCCACGGGTGCTGTGTCGGGCACTATATTGTCTTTCGAATTAGGCTTGTTATGGCCAAAATTTATGGAACATGCGGGGCCCATTTTCGGCATGCCCTTTTCGTTGGAGGGCGTTGCCTTTTTTATAGAAGCAATAGCCCTGGGGTTTTTTCTGTACGGATGGGGTCGTTTTAATAAATGGTTCCATTGGGCTACCGGGGTTTTGGTGGGCGTAAGCGGCATAGCCTCGGGCATATTGGTGGTATCGGCTAATTCGTGGATGAACAATCCTTCGGGGTTTGATTTTGTAAACGGCCAGTATTTAAATGTAGACCCAATAAAGGCCATGTTTAATGGCTCCTGGTTTTCGGAAGCATTACACATGACTTTAGCTGCCTTTTCGGCCACCGGTTTTGCTGTTGCGGGTATTCATGCGCTAATGATAGCCCGCAATCGCAATATCCAATTCCACACAAAAGCCTTTAAAATTGCCATTGTTTTTGGCGCGATAGCCGCAATTTTACAGCCCTTTAGCGGCGACATATCCGCCAAGAATGCCTATAAAACGCAACCGGCTAAATTAGGGGCGATGGAGGCTTATTATCACACCCAACCTTACTCGCCGCTGGTAATTGGCGGCATACCCGACACAGCAAACAAAACCGTTAAATTCGGTATTGAGGTACCCGGTTTGCTCAGTTTTTTGGTGCACGATAATTTTAAGGAAACTGTAAACGGGCTGGATAAGATTCCCGTTAAAAATCAACCAAACGTAACGATGACCCACTTGGCCTTCGAGATAATGATCGCCATTGGCTCGACAATGATGGGTATAGGGATACTATATTTTATAGCTGTTTGGAAAAAGCGCAGCTGGTTGACAAAAAAATGGTTTCTTAATTTGTTTATCCTCTCCACTCCTTTCGGTTTCATCGCTGTTGAAGCCGGCTGGACAGTTACCGAAGTTGGCCGCCAGCCCTGGATTATACAGGGCATTATGCGAACCAGCGAAGCTGTTACGCCAATGCCAGGTATCCACTATTCATTTTACTTGTTTACCGCCGTTTATTTTACTTTAAGTATTGCAGTTATATTTCTGTTATTCAGGCAAATAAAAATGGTACCTCAACTGTATGAGGGTGGAGATTAGAGATTAGAGGGTAGTGATTAGAGGTTAGTTTTAACCCAACCAACAATCTCTAACCTCTAACCTTTAAACTCCAATCTCCAACCACTAATCTCTAATCTTTATGCTGTACGTTGTTATCACCTTCCTTTTCCTGGCTATTGTCCTTTACTTTTTACTGGGTGGAGCCGATTTTGGCGCGGGTATAATTGAATTGTTCACTTCCGAGAAGAACCGCCACCGTCATCGTAAAACAACCTACCAGGCCATCGGCCCGGTTTGGGAGGCCAACCACATGTGGCTGATAATTGCTGTGGTAATTTTGTTTGTCGGTTTCCCTGTAATTTATAGTGACATGTGCACGTATCTGCACATCCCTTTACTAATTATGCTATTGGGTATCACCGCCCGTGGTACTGCCTTTGCCTTCCGTAGCTACGATGCCATAAAGGACGAAAAAACGCAACAATTTTATAACCATATCTTTGTGTATTCCAGCTTTATAACACCTTTATTTTTAGGAATAATTGCAGGCAGCGCCATTTCAAGACAAATTGATTTGCAGGCAGCGGATTTTATGGACGCCTATATCTACAGCTGGTTAAACTGGTTTTCGGTTGCAGTGGGTCTTTTTACTGTGGCGCTAAGCGGCTACCTCGCAGCCATTTACTTAACAGGAGAAGCCGATGACGAAATCGATGCCCGCCGCTTCATTAAAAAAGCGCGGTATATGAATATTTTAGCGGTGATTTTTGGCGGCGTAGTATTTATCGTAGCCGAAATAGAAAACATTCGCCTGGCACATTGGATATTTGGTAATCCTGTAAGTTTAATTGCAGTAATCGCAGCGTCAATCTCATTATTAATACTTTGGGTACTAATATATAAAGGTAAAAGAAAGATTATCCGTGTTTTTGCCGCCTTTCAGGTTACCATGATCCTGTTATCTGTTGGCTATATGCATTACCCCAATTTTATTATGCTGAAAGGAGGTCAGAGCCTCTCGTTACTTACGCTTCATGCCACATCAAAAACTATTGATGACTTAGGCTGGGGTCTGTTTATCGGCAGTTTTTTGATATTGCCGTCGTTGTTTTATTTGTATTATAGCTTCCAGGTGAACCGGGATTGAGTTGTTTTAGGTTTATGAGTTGCCTGCTAATTGCATTTTTATTCAGGAATTTATCAATAAATATTTACATTTATAGTAAGTTTTGTTTAACCTAAATTCTTAATAAAATGATTGGATTCTTATGGATATGGCCCGGACTGATCGGTTTAATAGTGGGCTTCTCGGAATTACTGAACCGGTACAAATCATTTGAACGAATGTTCAATATCTACAGTGTTATTTATGTAACGATAAATTTTCTCGCCTCTGTACTGGTATATTATATTATAATCGCTTATGATATTAAACTTGGAGACATTGGCAAAAACGACATTGGCAAAATAATGGTAGCCGGTTTGGGAGCGATGGCATTTTTGAGAAGCTCCTTTTTTACTTATAAAATGACTAATGATAAAGTTATTGAGGTAGGTCCGGCAGCATTTCTGGGCATTTTTTTGAACGCAGCGCAGCGGCAGTTTGATCAAGTGCTTTCGGAATACAATCTAAAAAAGATGAAGGCGTTAATGGGCGGCATAAATTTTCTTAGCGCATCAAAAGATTTACCAATTCTAATTCTATCAAGCATGCGCGTACTAAGCAGTGATGAGCAAAAAGAATTATCAGATGATATCCTGAAACTGGTTAATGATACCAATACAACAACCGAGGTGAAAAACGTTGCCCTCGGCACGGTATTACTAAAATATACAGGTATGAAGTTATTAATAGAAGCAGTTGTTATTCTGAAAGATATCTACAAAAATAAAGTAACACCCGATATTGATAAAATCAAAAACATGCAACAACAATTAAATAAGATCGTTTAATTTAAATAAATTTGTATTATGGCAGACAGATATGGAGTTTTTTTGAGCAGCTACAATAAAGGAAATGAATACATGGACAAAATAACCCGTGGATTCTTTGAAAAGATTAAATATGATGTTGATGTAATAGTGAGCGGGACTGAGGAGTTATTGAAAAATAAATTTCAACAGATATTGGCAATCTCTCAAAATACATCATTTAGCAGCTATGATAAAATCATGGCCGTGGCAAATATTTTGGAAGATGTAGTAAAATACGCGGTTGATTCGGCGTACAAAAGAAACATAGCAAGTATTCTTTCAAACTTATTGGAGGTTGCAAAAGAAACAGAGGATCAGTATTTGATTGACATGGCAATAAAAATTGTATCTGCTATTTCGGCAAGTACGTTAATTTAATGAACCCAAAGGTCATCAAAATAACGTACTTGCCTGGAACACGCAGGGGCTATAATCGTCTCACCTTTATACTCCTAAAAAACACTTCGTTACCGTGATCCTGTAAAAGTAAGTGACCCTCCTTAGCTTCGCCAAAGTTTTTCCAGATTACGTATTTGCTGATGGCTACCAAATCTTTAAACTCTTTCGATCCACGCTCGTATTCCAGCACTTTAACGCCGTTCAGATAATGTACTACATGGTTATTAGGTAATACTACAATACGGCCTGTATTCCAGGCACCTATCGGGTGTACAAAACGTTCTTGTTTATTAGACGGGATAAGATCGTACAGAGAAGCCAGCGTACGATCACCATTGCGGCCAAGTTTTGCATCGGGGTGGAGTTTATCGTCTAATACCTGGTATTCTAAACCTATGGCCGATCCCTTAGTAACTTCGGACAAGGTCACAAAATATTTAACGCCGCTGTTAGCCCCGGGCGTAAGCTTAAATTCAAATGAAAGATCAAATGCGCTATACAAGCTGTCGGTAACAATATCGCCGCCGCCCGATTCTTCTTTTCCTGCTGATGCCAGTACATGCATCACGCCATCAGCGTATTCCCAGCCATGAGTCGGAAAAGTTGTAAGTAGCGCACCATGCCAGCCATTTGAGGTGTGGCCATCATATAATAATTTCCATCCATTTGCAGCTTCACGGTCCGAAAGCTGGTTTAATGTATAGTTCACCGTAAATACATCTTTAGGAAACGGTTTTGGTTTAAGATTTTCGGTTTGGATACGCAGGTTTTTAAAGTACACTTTTTTACCGGCTTGTTCGGGTTTACTCACAGCATGTACCTGTAGCCCTATAAAACCTTTCCTATCAACCGTATCAACAACGTCAGCTACACCTATGCCATTAATCCAGGTGCGCATTTCGTTACCGATGCATTCTATACGAATATGGTTATAAACGCCAACTTTAAAAGCATCTTTTGCATTTGCGTTAAGATCAACCGGGTAAAGCCAGTCTCTCCTGCCCTCATCATATATCCCGCCCGACCATTTTCTATCCGACGGATCAATCTCAAACTGGCGACCGTAAACTAATCCCTTACCCTCGTGCCCGGCCGGGTCAAAATGGCTTCGGGTTTGCACGCCCGAGTTACTTAGGGGACTTTCAATTTTGGTATCCATTTCCAGGATAAAATCGCCGTATTCCTTTTCAGTCACCAAAAAAGTATTGCCCGAGTTGAGAACGGTTGTACCCACGATAGCGCCATTTTCCACTTTGTAATCGGCGCCACCAGCCAGGCGTTTCCATCCGTTTAGGGTTTTGCCATCGAACAGGCCGGGCGTGCTTTGGGCCTGGGTTATTGACGGGGTAATAAAAGCAGCTGTTAGTAATATTGCAGCGCTTAGTGTTAGCTTTTTCATATTTGGTTTTGTTGGTATAATTTGGTTTTGTTTGTTATTGGTAGTAAACGTTCGCAAAAGCATTATGGATTGTCACTTTTAGTCCTATTTTCCAATTCGGCTTTCGCCAGGTAATATACCCCTTCAAGATAAGATGCCGAACCATAGTTGATGCACTCCCTTAACTTTCTGTAGTATGCATTCGTGTCTCCTTTTTCTAAAACTTTAATGGCCGATACAAAATGAGCCTGGCACAATTCCCGTTCCTTTAATATTGGAACCTTTGCAACATAGCCAATTAATTGTTTTTCAGTTATTTCCTCTAACAAATAATGCCCAAGCGGCCCCGGATAATTGAGCGCCAGTTTTGATTTAAGCAACTTTTTAATTTCCCGGACGGCGCTCAATCGTAATTTCCCGTCATTAGTTTTTATTGCAGCGAAATATAAAAGTAACAGTGTATCCATCCCACCCACGGCATCCTTATAATTACAATTTTGAGCTTCTTGCCAAGCTTCTATTGATTTAGAATAGTTGCCAAGTATCCAGTTCGCGATTCCTGAGTGGATATAATCAGTAGAAATTCGGCCACCTTCAATTTCAATTAATTTATCACTTAAATGCACGGCCTCAATATATCGTTCCAAATGAAATAACGCGTAAACCTTGTTTCTTAAAAAAGGTGCATAGCCAACTGCTTCATAGCCAGCATCAGCTATTTCACACGCTTTTTCAAACTCATTATT
This sequence comes from Bacteroidota bacterium, assembly GCA_013288685.1. Lineage (GTDB taxonomy): Bacteria > Bacteroidota > Bacteroidia > Sphingobacteriales > Sphingobacteriaceae > Mucilaginibacter. The sequence goes on from JABDBM010000055.1 coordinate 7,295, forward strand.
TTGAACAAGCGACCAAACATCAAATTTTTGATGAATATTCATAAGCTACACTTTAACCTCCCACCCCTTTTCATATTCCCTTTGCCACAACCCCATCGCTTCCGGATCATTTAAAATATGCCCGTTGGTTGGGTCAGTATGCAGCACCCTATCAACCCGGTACGATATATTGCCCAATTGAGGCAGTAAGGTCGATTTAAACCCGGTTTCAATGGGGCAATTTAACTGTGTTACGCCACGAACGGAATCAATAAAGTTTTTCAGGTGCAGGCCGTCCAATGCTTCGGTGGGACTAACTTTGTTGGTGCCATCTACCACGGTGTTGTCTTTTACTTCTCTTATAAATTTATTGTCGCCGTCATAAATTTTATAGCCATTTCCACCGTCGTAGGTAAGCGTGCCCTTGTCGCCATAAAACGTAACGCCACGGCTCAGGCCCTCAATATTAAAACCATTACAGCTTCTTCCCTCCCACTCGGCCGCGGTATCATTAGGGAAATTGTATAATATATTTTGGGTATCCGGCGTTTGCCAGTCGTCCTTAAAATGAAAACGACCACCTGTTGAAACTACTTTGCTGGGGAAATCAACTCCCAGCCCCCAGCGGATCACGTCCAGTTCGTGCGTTCCGTTGTTTAGTGCTTCACCCGTCCCCCAGTTCCAAAACCAGTGCCAGTTATAATGGATCAGGTTATCCTGGTAAGGTTTGCGTGGCGCAGGGCCCTGCCATAATTCATAATTTAAATTTGCAGGAACAGGAACTTGTTTGCCGATACCAATGCTCGTTCTATGATTGGTATACCAGCCTTTTGCATAATAAGTACGGCCAATAACTCCATCGTGCAATTCCTTTACCATGGCCTGGCAGTTACCAAACGACCGCCGCTGACTACCCATTTGCACCAACCGGTTATATTTTTTTGCAGCTGCAACTGCCATTTCCCCTTCGTGCGGATTATGACTGCAAGGCTTTTCTACATAAACATGCTTACCGGCCTGGCAGGCCATGATGGTTGCGGGTGCGTGCCAATGATCGGGCGCGGCAACAACTATCGCATCTACATCTTTTCGCTCCAGCAATTTACGGATATCTGTATATCCTTCGGGCTTTTTGCCGGTGCGTTTGTAAATATCGGCTATGGTACTGGTTACTACATTGGCATCCACATCGCACACAAATCCAACTTCGGCATTGGGGTTTTTGGCAAAGGTTTGTGCCAAATATAATCCGCGGCTGTGTGTGCCCATCATACCAAGTACTACTTTATCGTTTGGCGATCCTTTAAAAAAACCAGAGGCTTTGCCCAACTGCGGCGCCAGCAGGAAACTTGTGCCGGCTACCGATGCGGTTTGAATGAATTTTCTTCTGTTTATCATTTTATTGGTTGTAAATGTTGTAACGGTTGGAGTTTTTATAATAGTTTTAAAGGTTGAAAGATTTCGTAGTAGTTACAAAGGCTTTGGATAACCCATCGCATATAATTGTTATAAGTTATAACGTTTTAACTTACTACAACCCTTACAACCTTGCCTTCTAATCCTCCAGCGCCGAATACACCAGCACTTTGAATTTATCCGTCAATTCCCCGTGCGGGTACGGCCATTGTTGCACAAAAATTAAACAAACTAAGTGCTCCTTCGGATCGACCCAATAGCCTGTACCATAAAAGCCGCCCCAGCTAAATGAACCTTCGGTTTCGCCCAATTTGGCTTGTCCCGCTTTTGTACTGATCTGAAAACTGAGGCCAAATTTATTGCCGTTCACAAACAGGTCGCCAACCTGGTTGGTGGTCATTAGTTCAACGGTGTGCCTTGCCAGCAAGCGATGCCCGTTATACACGCCATTATTGAGCAGCATTTGTAAAAAAATAGCGTAATCCTTTATCGTCGAGCTTAAACCCGCTCCTCCCGAATAATAAGTGCCGTTACTCGTTGGGTAATCCACGCCAACGCCCGGAAAGGTTGTCGCGCTCCAGCGCACTAAATGTTGCTGCTTATCGGGCGTGTACACCTTTACCAGCCTCGTCTGTTTTTCTTTAGGTATATAAAAATAGGTGTCATTCATCCCCAACGGCTCAAAAATCCGTTCCTTGAAAAACTGATCGAGGCTTTTGCCCGATAATTTTTCAACCAGGTAGCCCAGCACATCCATATTTAAGCCGTAGGTATAACGTTCGCCGGGTTGATTGGCCAATGGTAACGTGGCCAGTTTATTAATAGCATCCGCTAACAGCAATTTATCACTTACAAAACCTGCCCTGAGTCCTGCTTTGGCGTATATGGCGTTCATTTTAGGCGAACCAATCTCGGCATAATCAATGCCCGAGGTATGGGTCAGCAAATCGCGCACGGTAATTTCACGACGGGCAGCTATGGTTGTATAGCTTGAATCTTTTTCGTTAAAACCGGCCAATACTTTTGGATGCGCGAAGGCCGGGATGTATTTTGAGATAGGATCGTCCAGCAAAAACTTCCCTTCTTCAAACAGCATCATTACGGCTACGCTGGTAATGGCTTTGGTTTGCGATGCAATGCGGAATATTTCATCCGTTTTCATCGCCTCTTTTTGCTCGGCATCGGCTACGCCAAAAGCTTTGTAGTATACAATTTTACCGTTACGTGATATAAAGGCATTTGCGCCTTTTATCCAGCCGGAATCGACATATTGCTGAATTACTTTATCAATACGATGGAGCCTTTCGGCGGAAACGCGTTCGGTTGCAGGAACGCCCGGTTGCAGGCTTTGGGATAAAACCCTTGACGAGAGCAATACCAATAAGAGGATGAATAAGTTCTTCATTAGTGTTTTGAGTATGATTTGTTATATCCGGTTCTTCCCCGGATGTCATTTCGAACAAAGTGAGAAACTATCTTTAGCGGAGCGAAAAAACTTTCCAAACATACCCAAAAGCCATGCATGGCACATAGGCACGGTGAGCGATGCATGGTGTAAAAGTTTTCTCACTTCGTTCGAAATGACATAGTTTGTTATTTTTTTTATTTTACACCCCTCCAAAAATAGAAAACCCGCCATCCACACAAATCATCGATCCGGTTACAAATGCCGATGCATCGCTAAGCAACCACACCAGCGCACCAATCAATTCATCCGGGTGACCGAAGCGTTTAAAAGGAGTATTCCTGATTACTTTGCTTCCGCGATCAGTGTAGCCGCCATCGGGAGTGGTTAACAAGTTCCGGTTTTGTTCGGTGAGGAAAAAGCCCGGAGCGAGCGCGTTCATTCTAATAGCATCGCCATAGCGGTTGGCCAGTTCAACAGCAAACCATTGATTATAACAATCAACTGCAGCTTTACCCATATTATAGCCCAGCACCCTTGTAATGGCCCGTTTAGAATTCATGGACGATATATTAACAATGCTGCCCCGCCCCGTTTGGGCAATAGCTTCGCCAAATATTTGGGTGGGATATAAGGTGCCCCATAAGTTCAAATCCAAAACCTGCTTCATCCCCTCCATATTCATGCTGAAAATATCCTGATCAGGCATTAAAACGCCTTGTGGCATATTGCCGCCTGCGCCGTTCACCAGTCCGTCAATACGGCCAAAAGTATCCATCACTTTATTTTTGGCGGCTGTAAGCTCGTCCGTGTTTAAAACGTCGGCAACCAAAGCTATGGCCGTGCCGCCGTTTGCGTTGATGTGTGCGGCGCGTTCTTCGGCTACTTCTTTTTTGCGGCCTAAAATGCCCACTGTTCCGCCGGCTTCAACTATTCCGTTAACAAAGGCGTTGCCTAAAATGCCGGTTCCGCCGGTTACTACTATTACTTTTCCGCTTAATGAAAATTTATCTGACATTTATTTTGATTGAATTAAACACGGTATGGTTGTTTTTCACCACGAGGAACACTAAGAGAAAAACACAAAGAACACCAGGAAAAATAGTCAGTTCGTTTGCTTTTCCTTCTTTGTGTACTTCGTGAAAACCTTCGTGTCCTTTGTGGTTATTATTTAACAAAGTTGTTGCAAATGTTATAATGGTTAAAATTCGCCGCAACCTACTACTTTATATATCAAAGTTAAAAACTTAGGCCATTAAAAATGGTAAAATAGTTTTTACATTGGCTTAATTTTTCAAACCACAAATTTTCACCGAAACACGATGAACAACTTTTCAATCTATAAAAAATTATTAATGTGTGCAGCTTTTGTAGCCTTTGCATTAACAACTTTTGCACAGGATAGCGCCAAAATTCAAAAAGATGCCGCCAAATGGGTACATAAAAAGGAATGGGGTAAAGGCTTAAAACCCAATATTTATGCTGACGTAAATAAGGTTGAATTTGCCAATCAATACCAGCGAAACAAAGCAGTTTGGGATAAAGCAATAGCGTTTTTACGCGATAGCGATCTGGCCAAGTTAAATCCCGGAAAATATGTGATAGACGGCGATAACGCTTACGCCACCATCACGGAAGCACCTTCAAAGGACTTTGATAAAACAGCCTGGGAATCGCATCGCAACTACATTGACTTGCAATATGTTATACGGGGAAAGGAAAAAATTGGCGTAGCGGCATTATCTTCGGCAACAGTAATAAAACCTTACGATGGATCAAAAGATTTAGCCAATTACACTGCGGAAGGGAAATTCTACATAGCCGATCCGGGTACTTTTTATCTATTTTTCCCCAATGATGTACACCGGCCCAGCAATAAGGTTGATGGTTTTGATGTGGTAAAGAAATTAGTGATTAAGATAAAGGTAGTAGAGTAATGTTTAAGGTTAAGCTGAAAGACCAATGACTATCGAATGTGCCGTATTCGTTGGTCTTTCAGCTCAATCCTCAAATAAACTGATCTCGATGCGATGACCACTTACAATCCGCATAATGGTGTTAATTTCAACCGGGCAGCCCTGGCTTTGGACACGGAGTATCCGGTCGCAATCATCCAGATCGAAATTAAAACAATAGCCAGGCATGTACGCATTAAGGGCACTTAACACTTTGCTTGCCAATCGTTTGCTACTTACATTTGTTTTAAATATCTCAACCATAGCTTTTCATATTTTACACTTTCACTGTTTTCCACTTGCCTTTTCTAAAAAGGTAAAAACTTAAACCCGCGGTAACAAATTGCGACATAAGGATGGCTATAAAAATCCCCCTCGGCTCTTTTATGTAATAACTGCTTAGCAACCAGGCAAGCGGTATTTGAAACAGCCAAAAACCAACCAGGTTAATATAAGTTGGTGTAGTGGTATCGCCGGCGCCGTTAAACGAATTAACCATCGCCATTTCCACTCCGAAAAATATATAGCCCAGACTCACGATATGCAGGGTTTGCGTTGCATAGAACCGTGCCTGCAGATCGCTGTTCATAAAATTCACAATGGGCGTGCCCAATACATAACAAAAAAGGCTTACCGTAAGCATGTATATTACCGTGTATCCGGTTGTTATCCAAACGCTTTTTTCTGCACGATCCGGCTGGCCCGCGCCCAGGTTTTGCCCGGTTAGCGTTGCTGCAGCGTTAGTTAAGCCCCAGGCCGGCAGCAGGAAAAAAATAAGCAAACGTATAGCTACCTGGTAACCCGCCATTGCCGCTTCACCAAAACCGGCAACTAATCGCGCCAAAAAAATCCAGCTTGCCGAACTTACCAAAAACTGTATGGTAGCGGTACCCCCAATCTTCACAATTTGCAACAGCATTTCCTTTTCGGGTTTTAGCTGATCAATGTAAAAACTCAATAATCCTTTCCGGAAAAATAAACGATATACCTGGTAAAAAACGCCTATGCCACGTCCTATCGTTGTGGCCATTGCGGCGCCCTTTAACCCAAATGCTGGTATAGGTCCGAGTCCATAGATAAGTAGCGGGCATAGTATAATGTTGGATACATTAGCAATCAGCAAGGAACGCATAGCGATACTGGCGTCACCCGCGCCGCGAAATATCCCATTAATTAAAAACAGCAGCATAATTACCACGTTGCCGCCAAACATAATCTGGCAATAGCGGATATTTTCGGCAATCGTACTATCGCTCGCCCCCATTAGGTGCAGTATAGAATAGGAGCACGAAACGCCGGTAATCGCGATGACCGCAGATAGCACAAGCGCAACCAGTATGGTTTGCATACCTGCGTGAGCAGCTTCTTTAAAGTTTTTTTCACCAACGCGCCTGGCAACCAAGGCGGTGGCGGCCATGCTTAAACCAATAGCAATGGAATATACTAAACTAAGCACCGATTCGGTAAGGCCAACGGTAGCCACGGCGGCATTACCCAGTTTCCCAACGAAAAAGATATCGACCAGAGCAAAAATTGATTCCATAATCATTTCCATGATCATGGGAATAGCAAGCAGGAATACCGCCTTCCGGATGCTGCCAGTGGTATAGTCCTGCTCGCTGCCTGCTACGGCTTGTTTTAATAAAGAGAAAAAACGTTTTGCTTTCATTAATTTTTAAACAGCCGACTCACGCAATCCCGAAGTAGCTTGTCTTTTTTGATTGTAGTAATAAGAAACCGCGAGTATAACCAGGAAAATCAAAAGGGGAGCCCATTGACTTGCCGGTGTTTTAACCGCGATAAATGAATAAATAGCGCTGATAAGATCAATAGTAAAACCGGCGTAGGCCCATTCCCTGATCTTTGGAAATCCGGGAACAAGCAATGCTATAACGCCCAATACTTTCCATACGCCTAAGTAAGGGTTAAAATAAGCCGGATACTGCAAGCCCGTTATGAATTTTACTGCGTCAGGGCCGTTAATGATACTTTGTACAGCCGAAAACAGCATAAGCAGTGCAATTAACCCGGTAGAAATCCAGTACAAAATGTTGATTTTTTTCATAATTTAAATTGATTAATGAATTGTTTGATATTGAAGTATAATGACTCCTGAGCGGAGCTGTTTGGTGCTTATAAGTTGCAGATTTATTTGGCTCGCCACGTTGTTGAACAACGGTTTCCCGTTGCCTAATATAACAGGATTTACAATAATAAAAAACTCGTCGATTAATTTAGTTGGTAAAAGCGATGAGATGAGGTTGGCGCTTCCCAATATCACGATATTCTTGCCTTCCCCTTCTTTTAATTTAGCTATGGTGTTTACCACGTCCTCTTTAACAAGGGTTGTATTTTCCCAACCGGCGCTGTCCATTGTTTTTGAGTATACTATCTTTTCCAAACCATTCATCTTGCCCGCCGTCGCCGGATCATTTTCTCTTGCATCAGCAGTTGGCCAAAAAGATGCCATCAGTTCATACGTTACCCGGCCAAATAAAAGCGTACCTGCTGCATTTAGCATTTCCTGGCTATAATCAATAAATTCCTGGTCCACCTGGTGCCAGCCAAGTTCGCCGCTCGGGCCGGCGAAATAGCCGTCGAGGGACACCATGTTCGATACAATTAACTTTCTCATTTTTAAAACCGGTTTAAAGTTTTGCCTAAATAATCTGCGAGCCTGTTTGCAGTTTGGTTCAATCCTTCTTTTGCACCGAATGTGTTCATAGCCATATTGTAAGCCTGCGTATTTTCAAACATCATGTGCATATTCAGCTTTGTTTTATCACCATACTTTTTAAATGTTACATTGACTTTAAACTTCGGTGTGGTGACGTGTGTATAACTAATCAGTTCCGGCTTAATAATATCATTAAAAACAATTTTATTGATATAGTTGGTTCCATCGGGGCCATGCATAATAAAGTTCCATTCTCCTCCGGGTACAAAATCCATTTTGTGAATGGTATTTGTAAAGCCATTGGGGCCCCACCAATTTGCAATATGATTGGGGGTCGACCATACTTCAAATACCAACTCACGGGGCGCGTTGAGTATCCGAGTGATGGATAGTTCATTTTTTTCGGCGTTGCTTACCGCGTTTGATTTAGTTGCCATTACTATAATATTAAGAGTTAATGGAAATTACATACGCTTCCAGTTTTTGCAGTGTCTGTTTTCCACCTTCTTTTGCACCGTATTGTTCTACCGAAATTTTCAGCTCCTCAACTGTGTTAAATACGCCGCGCATGGTTAGCTCCGTTTTGCCATCCCTATCGGTAAACGTAACAAACGATTGAAATGCGCCAACATTGGTGTAAATAATTAGCGCCGGTCTTTCAATAACATCAAATACAATGGTATTAGGGAAACTACCATATACTGCATGGTGCATGGTAAATTGCCAGGTGCCACCCGGTTTAAATTCAAACGAATCTGTTGAATTAGTAAAGCCATCAGGCCCCCACCATTTGTCTAAATGTTTATAATCCGTCCACGCCTCAAAAACCAACTCCCGGGGCGCATTAATTATCCGAGTAATAATAATCTCACGGTCAGATGTGTCAGTGGCGACGTCATTTTGTTGTTTCATTATCTTTTTTATTTAATTGTAGTTCGGCTAAATAAATCTCAAGACGATCAAGTCTTTCTGTCCATATTTTTTTGTACTGGTCCACCCAATCAGCTACCTCGCTTAACCTTTCCAATTTTGCCTCGCAATAGCGTTCCCGTCCCTCCTGCTTCATGGTGATCAACCCGCACTCGGTTAGTATTTTTATATGTTTATAAATGGCGGTGCGACTTACATCAAAGTTTTCGGCTACCGAATTTACGTTAAGCGATTTATAGGCAATCATCCCCAATATCTCCCTCCTCGTCGGATCGGCAATTGCCTGAAATGCATCTCTTTTCATTATTATGAAACCTTTTGGTTGCTCAAATATATATGAAACGTTTTGGTTGCGCAAATTTATTTTAAAATTTTTATCAATTTATTCTCATAATATTTCTACTGTTAATAAACAATTGACTTTCGACAATATAGTGCGTCAAACTTAGTGGAATAAGCAAATAGCAAAAGGTGCTGCAAATGACAATATGAGGGGGAAATTGCGACAGCGAAGTACGACTTAGGCGGGAGTTTGCCCAAGAAAGGTTGAAGAAGATACAAGATGCAACATAGTATCTAAGGCATGAGGCAACAGTGGATGGCCTGCACAATACATAAAGGTTTTAAATATTTGTTAATTCCAGGTACTCTTCACCCGAAATAACCGGCTGTAAATTATCCAGCTCTTTATCAGTAAATAATCTTGAGCGTATTATAAACCTCAAGCCCAGCGGTATCTCCAGCGAGAAGCTGGCACCCCTGCCGGGGGAAACATCTACAGTAAGCTGCGTATGCTTCCAGTATTCAAACTGATCGTGCCCCATAAAAAATCCGCAACCGTCAATGTCGCCTAAATAAACATCGCCCCCGCCAACTTTAAATTCGCCCTTTTCAAAGCACATGGGCTGCGAACCATCACAGCATCCGCCACTTTGGTGAAACATTAGTTCGCCGTGGTCTTTCCGTAATTGCCTTATGATTTCAATCGCTTCGGGCGTTACTAAAACTCTTTTTGTTGTTTCCATTATCATTATAAATTAAAAAACGCCGTGACAAAAGCTGCCACGGCGCTAAAACAAATAAATTTAATTAAAAAAAGCCAAGTGCCTTTTTATCATACGATATCAGCATGTTTTTATTTTGACGGTAGTGATTCAACATCATTTTATGAGTTTCGCGTCCAAAACCCGATTTCTTATACCCTCCAAACGGAGCATGTGCCGGGTAAGCATGGTAACAGTTCACCCACACACGCCCGGCTTGTATAGCCCTTGGCAATTGATAAAGTTCGTGGGCATCCCTTGTCCAAACGCCGGCACCAAGGCCGTACAACGAATCGTTAGCTATTTCAATAGCTTCCTCAGTAGTTTTAAAAGTGGTGACGCAAACTACAGGGCCAAAAATTTCTTCCTGGAAAACACGCATCTTGTTATGACCCTTTAAAATGGTTGGTTGGATGTAATAGCCTTCGGTTAATCCGTCCAGGTATTTTTTAGCGCCACCGGTTAATACCTCTGCGCCTTCTTCCTTACCAATTTCGATATACGACAATATTTTTTCGTATTGATCTTGTGACGCCTGTGCACCCATCATGGTTGTTGGGTTTAGAGGGTTGCCCATTTTAATTTTCTCCACTCGTTCAATTACGCGATCAATAAAACGATCATAAATTGATTCGTGTACCAGCATCCGCGATGGGCAAGTACAAACCTCGCCCTGGTTTAAAGCAAACATGGCCGAACCTTCCAAACATTTATCAAAAAAATCATCGTCGGCATCCATCACACTTGGCATAAATATATTGGGCGATTTGCCGCCCAGTTCCATCGTTACGGGATTAAGGTTTTCAGATGCATACTGCATAATCAAACGCCCGGTAGTTGTTTCGCCGGTAAACGCAACTTTTGCCAACCTTGGCGAACTTGCCAATGGTTTCCCTGCTTCGGGCCCAAAACCATTTACTATGTTTATTACACCAGCGGGTAGCACATCTTTTATTAAATCCATCAGCACTAAAATACTAACGGGGGTTTGTTCAGCCGGCTTCATCACCACGGTACACCCTGCGGCAATGGCAGGCGCCAGTTTCCAGGTTGCCATCAGTAATGGGAAATTCCAGGGGATGATTTGGCCAACCACACCTATGGGTTCGTGAATGTTTAGTGAAACGGTATTAGAATCCAGCTCGCTAACGGAACTTTCTTCGCTCCTGACCACACCTGCATAGTACCTGAAATGGTCTATAGCCAACGGCAGATCGGCGGCAAGGGTTTCGCGGATAGGTTTACCGTTGTCAACTGTTTCCACGGCGGCCAGGTAATCCAGGTTTTTCTCCATAATGTCGGCAATCTTTAACAAAACATTACCCCGTTGCGTAGGCGATGTACGCGACCATGTGGCAAATGCTTTGTGGGCGGCGTCCAGCGCAAGCTCGATATCTTCCTTGCCGGAACGCGGTATTTTGGTGAAGGTTTGCCCATCGATAGGAGAAATGTTTGAAAAATACTGCCCTTTAACAGGGGCTTTCCATTCGCCGCCGATAAAATTGTCATACTGATCCTTAAACGACGGCCTTGCTACAAGTTGCTCTTCAGCTAATTGGGTTTCCATGCTTTTTAGTTAAAATATTTAAAATTGGTACGCTAAAGTTAGGGATAACACCTGCGCCGATTTATGCAGTATCATATCAGTTTTATGCATTAAAATATTAATCATTTATCGCCGTTTTATTTATATCTTTATTATAACCAATTTACAATCGCCTAATAAGGCAATTTCACTATTGTTAAATTTACCAGGTGGTGATGCAGCAGAGTTTCAGACAAAAATTATTGCCGTTAAAAAAGGAGAAAGATTTGCTCACTATGGTCGAAAACCGCTCGGTTTACACCCTAGAACATTGTGAGCTGAATGTATACGAAACCAGGCAGCAATCAGAAAAAGTAAGCTTGGTGTTTAACGACATTGTTTTAACCTCCATGATCCGCGGAAAAAAGGTAATGCACCTCGCCGGTAAGGAAGCCTTTGATTATTTGCCGGGCGAGTTTGTAATTGTGCCCGAAAAAGAGGAGATGGTGATAGATTTCCCGGAGGCCGACAGTTATAATCCTACCCAATGTATTGCCCTGGCTGTTCAAGCCGACATTTTGCGGGACACGCTTCAATTACTCAATGAAAATTACCCCAAAACCGAGAAAGACGATAGCTGGAAGATTGATCTTTCCTGTTTTCATTTACAGAATACTTTCGAGATAGCTTCGGCGGTGGACAGGCTGCTGAGTGTAAGTACCGAAAATATCCCCGCTAAGGATGTAATTGCAGACTTTACCTTAAAGGAGTTGCTCATCAGGCTTATGCAAACGCAGGCCCGAAAATTAATTTTGGATAGCTATAACAAACATACCAGCACCCATCGCTTTGCATTTGTAGTTGAATTTATAAAGAACCATATCCATGAGGAGATTACGATAGATATGCTGAGTAACATCTGCTATATGAGCAAACCCAATTTCTTCAAGTGTTTTAAGCGCGAATTTGGCATAAGCCCGGTTGATTTTGTGATAAAGGAACGCATGAAAATGGCCAAAAAGCTACTTAAAGATGTCAATGTAACCATTGGCGAGGCTGCGTACGCAGTGGGCATCAATAACCTGAGTTATTTTTTTAAATTATTTAAACGCTATGAGGGTACAACGCCAAATGAATTCCGAAAGCGCTTGATGGTTTTATCCAAATAACTACAACGGCAGGATAAAAGTAAACACTGTTCCCTGACCTGGCTTACTTTTAACTTCAATTGTCCCACTCAGTGCCTCTACGTGACTTTTCACCAGGAACAGACCGAGTCCTTTACCTTCAACGTCAAGATTAAATCGTTTATACGGTTTAAATATAGATTCGTGGTGTTTTTCGAGGTCGATGCCTATACCATTGTCGGCCACAATAAACTCAATTCGATTATTTTCGCTTTTACATGCGATATTTATTTCAGGACATGAGGCCGATCTGTATTTGATAGCGTTACTAATCAGATTATAGAAAATACTATATAAATAAGCTCTGTTGGTTTCAATTTCGCATAAACAGGCCGGCGGTTCTATTTTTGCAGAAATATTATTTATAACATCCTTCAAATCAATTTTTACCTGGTTTATTAATTCTGTCACATTTACCTGCTCCTTAATTAATCCCCTGCTGCCACTATTAGATATCTCCAGAATATTGCTCAAGTCTTTAATCACATTATCCATGTTATTGGCGGCCTTCATCAAATCGGCCAGGCCCTCGGTCAGCGTTTCCGGTTCGTCCTTATAAAGCTCCATCATTGTAGCCAAACCGATTACATTGGCCACCGGCGATCTTAAATTATGCGATACAATATAAGCAAACTGGTGCAATTCTTTATTTTGACGGTACAAATCATCGGCGAAGCGCTTTAATTGGTCTTCCGCTATTTTCTTTTCCGTAACATCTGTATGCATTGATATAATGCGTTCCAGTTTGCCGTTCCGGTTAAACACAGGAGTTATTTCTACCAGGTTCCAATAAGGCGTATTGTCTTTTTTATAGCAATAAATCTCTTGCCTAATTGACTTTTTCAAGCCTAAAGTTACTTGAACGTCGTCGCGCAGTTCATCTGAAAAACCTTCTACTTTCAACAAATAAGCCGGATCATGTCCTCTGCTTTCCTCCAGCGTAAAGCCGTTCATCATGGTAAACCCCTTGTTCACCCATTCAATTTTACGGTTACTATCCATAATCACCACACCATTTAAGCTTCTGTCGGCAACAATTGATGTTCGCCTAAGGCTCTCCTGTAGTTCAAACCTATCGGATATATCTTTAACAACGCCATAAATTTCAAGCGTACTGTTTTGATAAACTACAGGCACAAGTGTAAAATTAACGTGCAGGGTTGTTCCGTCTATTTTAAAAACTTCAATATCAAAAGTCTCGGGCTCGAGACTGTTAATTGCGTTGTAAAACATCAAAAAAACCTTCCGGCGGTATAGCGGTAATACGAAGCTTATTATAGGTTGTTTTTGTATATCAGCCAGTTGATAGCCTAAATCTTTAATAAGCTGAGGGTTTATCCGGTCAATAAAGCCGTCAACCGACATGTGGAAGATACCAAAGGGGTGCTTGGAAAAGAAAGCCGCGTGCGACGAAACCACTTGATTTTTAACGTCGTCCGTTTGATTCACGGCATCAATATCCCGGTAATTAACCAATATTCCGCCTGAATCTTGCGCTGATAAGTTGGTAATGGAAGCTTCCACAAGTTTCAATTTACCATCACTGCACCATAATTTAATCAATGGTAGTGTAACGGTTTGGCCGCCGGCAGCTTTTTGCAACGCGGCATCAAAAAGCGTCCTGTCATCATAGTGAATGAAATCAGAAACCTTTTTACCCGTAATTTCATCGGCGTTGTAGCCTAAAAAACAATCGGCTGTGCGGCTGACAAAAGTATAACAACCATTTTGATCAATAATAGTATGCAGATTGGCCACTATCGCAACATCCTTTGCAGCTACGTCTACACCCTCTACTCCCCCAAAACTTTGGCTACTCCTTTCCGCAACATGCATGTTTGTATGATCTTAAAAATCTGTATTTGAAAAATTCAACAGATTACACAGGTGAAAAATTTAAATAAAAATTCACAAAATATAATCAATCAAACAGTGTTAAACTAATAGGAATTTTTTGGAGGAATCTATAATTTAAGGTTAACATAACACTAAGGCCCAACACCCGTTGTGATGCCATTATCGTCCCTGCTTAACATTTTCTACGAAATAAATTGATTAAAGTTGTATGTCTGGGTGTTTTTTTGAAAAATATTTCACCTGTTATAAAAAAAGCAGGCCCGAAAAAATCCTGGCCTGCTTCAATCACTCTAAAACAATCACCTCTAAATTAGAAGTATCCTTTAATAGTTAATCTATATGGGAAATTAACTATTTTACTAATTAAATCACTTGGTCAAATATACCAACTATATTATAGTTAATTAATTAACTATCAGTCTTTTTACTGGGATATGACATAATGAAATTGGACGCTATTTTTTGCGAACGAAAACGAATGGACACAAATTTGTTCGATAAAAACTCAATACAGTCACAATAATAATCCGTGTTTATTCGCTCCTATTAGTGAAAGTTCGGATGTAATTTTAGTACATCAGTCCTTTGATAAAAATATCGGCCAGTAGCAGCCGTTTAGTGCGGATCTCGTCGAGGTGTTCTTTTTGTGGGAATAATATTTTTTTATGCGATTGAGCACTCACCCTCACGCCATGCAGCGCATCCAACAACAGTTCAACAATTTCGTCCGGATTGGGAACCGGCTTTATCTTACCCTTATCTGCCTCATTTTTTATAGCAGTCACCAGCAAATCGGCTTCACACTGGTGTACTTGTCCAACTATTTGCCATATCATATCGGGCAGGTTCTGTTCGTTGAGCCTGAAAAAATCAAAAAAATTGTAATTGGCTACAATAAATTCATGCTGGGTGTTAATCTCAAATTCAAACGCGTCCTTTAAATCAGCAAAGGTATTTACCCTGCTTTTCAGAATATTCAAATAATCGTCAGCAACCTTACGCATTACGGCGGTATACAATTGACTTTTATCCGGGAAATAGTAATAAAGCAAGGCTTTGGAAAGTGACAGGTCGGCTGCAATCTCGTTCATTGTGGTTTTTGAATAACCATAATGCAAAAACCGGTGATGCGCCGCCTCTAAAATCTTTTCCTTTTTTATATCCTGCTGGTCGTTTGCTGCACTCATTCTGCTAAACAAATTATATCCTTTATATACTTGTTGAAAGAAAGATACGTTGCCATATTCCTGACTTTTCAAACAAATTTATCAAATTTTATAAAAATATTCCGGAGTAGCCTTAGTAACAGGTACGAAACTGCTTAAAGTTACGCGGTGCTGACTAAACCAATACCTCCGCCTATTACCAGGGCATCTTCAACTGCTCCCATCATAGGGTCAAAAATATGGTTTCTTTCAACCAGCCTTTTTCGCAAAAAGTAGCTACCGAAGGTTGATCCAAATGCCATAACTGAGCCTATTATAGCACCTGTTACCGCATTATTACCGCTGGCCTTGTAAATGCCTGCACCAGCCAGTGCTCCTGATAAGCACCTGAATGCTATCCCTGCCGGCTTAATCCGATTGGGTGTTGAAGGCAATTTATCGACAACAAATTCGCCTATGGCAAATGTTTTTAAAGCGAGCGACAAGCCCGATGATTTTATAAATTTAGGTAGCTGGGATTGATGTTTGTTTAACATCTGCCCCGCTACTACCGGCGCCGAAGCGGTACGCATACCGGCAAGTACGCCTAAAGCGGCTGCCTGCCAAAATGATTTTGATATTATCAGTTTCATAACAAATACCAATCAATAATCATTCCTCAAATTAATTGCGAAAATAGAAGCAAGAAAAAAGAGTCAAGAATCAGGAAGTATTTTCTCCCAACTCTTGACTCTTGTATCTTAACCTCTTGTTTCTTTTTCGCTTAAGCTGTTACCGGCTCAAGCTCCTCTACTTTTTTGGGTTCTTTTTTACCAAAAAAGAAGGTTTTCATATTTACACGTATGATGTACATACAAGGTACTAATATGAGGGTAATAATGGTTGCAAAGCTTAAACCAAAGATCATTGTCCATGCTAAAGGCCCCCAGAACGCTACGTTATCGCCACCGAAATAAATGTGTGGTTCGAAGTGCGTAAACAAGCCGGCAAAATCGATATTAAAGCCTACGGCCAACGGTATTAAGCCTAATATGGCCGCGGTTGCTGTTAATAAAACCGGCGTCATCCGGGTGTGCCCCGCTTCAACTACCGCATCATGCAAGCTTACACCCTGTGCTATGAGCATATCGGTAAATTCAACCAGCAATATCCCGTTTCGGACGACGACGCCCGCTAAGGCAATTATACCTACACCAGTCATTACTATCGACATGGTCATATGACAAAGGGTTACTCCCAGTAACACACCTATTATACTCAGGAATATCTCGCTGATAATAATGAACGTTTTGCCAATAGAGTTGAACTGCAACATCAGGATAATTAATATCAATCCAAACGATGTCAATAGTGCCCCGCCAAGGAATTTGGCTGCGTCCAACTGATCATCCTGAGCTCCGCCCTGGCGGATAATGATATTGTCTGGCTTTTTAAAATTATCGAGTGCCTTTAAAATACTGGAATTCACATCATTAGGATTATTCGGTTTTATAACGCTTGATGTTAATGTAAGCACCCGGCGCTGTTGTTTACGCTTGATATTGCTGTAGGTGCTGGCATAACGAACATCAGTAAAAGCCGAAATAGGCACTTGGCGTATAGACCCACCTGTGGCAAGGTCGCGATAGGTTATCTTCATATTACGCAGTTCGTCTATATTACCACGTTGCGATTCAAGGGCACGTACCTTTATCTGGTAATCATCTTCCTTAGTATTCCTGAAATCCGCAGCCTTAAAGCCAAATATTGCAGTGGCCAGGTTCTGAGTTATCTGCCATGAACTTATACCTTCACGATTAGCACGTTCGCGGTCAACATCAAAAACAATTTCAGGTTTGTCGCTTTGCACATCGGCCTGAAGGTTTTCAATCCCGGCTATATTTTGCTGAGCCAGATAGTTTTTAAGCCGTTTACCCGTTGCAACCAGGGTATCCAGGTTATCACCAATAATCTCGAGACTGATATCTTTAGGTACAGGCGGGCCACTGGCCTCTTGTGCAACGGCTATCTTGACACCCGGAAAATTCTGGATGGCATTACGTATATTAGCCAAAATAACCTTGGTGTCCTTACCATTACGCTTGGCAAATTCGGCGAACGCAACAGTTACCTTACCTTTGTTCTCGTAATCATTCTGGTCCTCATCCTGCGGATCACTCACGCTTTTGGTAACGTTCGATATAATAGAGGTAACAATATCCTTATCGGGCTCAACTACTTTCGCAACACGCTGCTCTATTTTTTTGGTCACCTCGTTGGTGGTGGCCTGATCTGTGCCTATTGGCAAAGATATATACACATACGCGAAGTTAGGTGCGCCAGCAGGGAAAAACTCGGGGGTTTTGCCAATAGTGGCCATCAAGATGATGGAAAGGAAGAACAAACCGATAGTACACATCAACATGGTAACCGGGCGGCGCACTGCTTTTTCGAGCCAGCGTGCGTACCACTGTTGAAACCTCGGCCAGGCATTTTTCTGGAACCTGTCGATAACCTTAATTAAAAAGAAGTGGTTAATTAAATATAGCACAATAATCAGCACCATAAAGTTACCAAAACCAAAATTGATTAAATAACCAACAATGGTTACTGCACCAAGAAATATAAGGGCACGTTTTGTTGAACGATCAAATGTTGGATGATCATGCTCACCTTCAATATGAGGCTTCATAAAATCAACCGCAAAAACCGGGTTCATAATATACGCTACTACCAATGATGCCAACAAAGTAGTAATCAGCGTTATAGGAAGATAGCGCATAAACTCACCGATAATACTATTCCAGAATAATAAAGGAATAAACGGCGCAAGGGTGGTCATGGTTCCTGAAAACACAGGAAGGAACACTTCACCGGCAGCCATTTTAGCAGCTTCCTTTATTGGCATTCTGCCGTTGGCAAAAATACGGTGGGTGTTCTCAATAACCACAATTGCATCGTCCACAACAATACCGAGGGCCAGCAGGAACGAGAATAAAACGATCATATTGAGCGTGATACCAAGCCATGGCATCACTAAAAAGGCAATAAAACACGATAATGGTACCGATAACGCCACAAATATGGCGTTGGTAGTGCCCATAAAAAACATCAAAATAACAGTAACAAGCACAAAACCGATGATTATGGTGTTAATCAAGTCATTAAGTGTACTACGGGTTTTGTCGGATTGATCGCCGGTAACGGTAATATCTAATCCCTTTGGGAAAACAGTTTTCTGTTTATCCTTTATCATGTTATTAATTTTGTCTGACGCTTCAATCAGGTTCTCGCCAGCACGCTTGCTTACGTTTAGCGTAATAACATTTTTAAAATTAGGGTTCGACGGCGTTTTTAAGCGTGCATAACTTTCCTGTTCCAAAAATGAATCTTTTATGTCGGCAATATCACGCAGGTAAACGGCGCGGCCTGTCGGGTTTCTAATGACCATTGCCGCCACTTGGTCGGCGTTTTTAAAATCCTGCTTAATATCAATGCTGCGACGTACGCCATCAGTTTTTATTGTACCAGCCGATGCAAGAATATTTTCGTTGCCGATTGCATTTGTAATATCAGTAAAGGTAATCTGCGCCGCAGCCATTTTGTCCATGTCTACGTTAACCTGTATTTCAGGTGTTAAAGCGCCGATTTCATCAACTTTCGAAATCTCCTTATAGCTTTCAATTTCGTCTTTCATTAAATCGGCGTACTCCTTCAATTTTTTCAGGTCATAATCACCTGATACGTTGATATAAAGTATTGGAAGATCAGCTACATTGATATCGGAAATATTGGGTTCTTTGTAGTTAGCATCATTTTGCGGCAAGTCCTGTTGGGCCTTGTCCACAGCATCTTTTACTTCCTGCTTGGCATCCTTTACCTCTACATTTTGATTAAACTCGGCAGTGATAATCGACATGTTTTGTATAGAGTTCGAGGTAACTTTCTTTAAGCCTTTAAGTGATTTTAATTGCTTTTCGAGCTGACGGGTCACAAGATTCTCAACATTCTGCGGCGACTGACCCAAAAACTGCGTTGTGATAAATATTTTCGGTATGGCAATATCCGGAAAATTCTCCTTAGGCAAATTCTGATAGCTGATTAGTCCAAGAACAGATATCAGGAATATCATCACATAAACAGCCGTTTTATTATCGATGGCCCAACTCGATGGACCAAATTCTTTTTTCAGATCTTTCATATCAATATTAGATCAGGTTTTGAAAAATTATTAATTAACAGCATTTGATACGGTAATTTTGTCACCGTCGCCTAAATCCGATGCCCCGTCTGTGATTAACTCATCTCCGGCATTGAGGCCTGATAGTATTTCGGACTGGCCGCCATAAGTTTGGCCAACCTTAATAGTAGTGCGCTTAGCGGTGCCATTACGATTAACATACACATAATCACCATCTTCTGAATGCTGAATGGCCTTAACTGGGATAACAATAGCACTTGGTTTTGAATAATTGGCTATTTTAAGTACAGCTGTCATATTCGGGCGAAGGGTTTTACGTTCGGGCAATTTAATTTCAACCGCAAAGCTGCGCGATGCAGGATCGATAACCTTTGCAGCAAAGCTAACCTTAGTAATTAATGAATCGTTAGCATCGGGCACCACAATTTTCACATTGTTGCCAGTGTTAACGCTTCCTGAAAATGACTCCGGCACATCCGCTTTAACCTTCAAAAAATCGGCGTTTACAACACGTATCCCAGTTGTTCCTGGCTGAGCTACCTGCCCCAGTTTTAATTCCATTTGGTCAACCGTTCCATTTATAGGTGCTGTTATCCGGTACATATCTGCCTGCTGACGCAACCCTGCAACCTGCTTCAAAGAACTTTCCCATACAGTTTTTGCCTGCAGGAATTGTACTTCGGTGCCAATTTTTTGATCCCATAAATTCTTTTGCCTGTCGTACAAGGTTTTATTTAAATTAACTTGTGTTTCGGCTTGCGCAATATTCTGATTTAAAACACTGTTATCCAGTTGAACCATTACCTGACCTTTGCTCACATGCTGCCCTACTTTTACATAAATATTAGTAATAGTACCAGGCGACTGCGGATATGCCATAACATTGTCCTGGGCATCAACTTTACCTTGTATTTCTACATAGTTAACAAAGTTAGAAGGCTTTACCACAACGGTGCTAACATCTGTATTCTTGGTAGAATCACTCTTTGTGCCTATTTCAGCTTGCAATTTCGTGATTTTTGCATTGATATCCGTTTGCTGCTTTTTTAAATCAGCCAGTTCGGCTTTTTTATCTTTCGGTTTACCCGCGCAAGCAGCAAGTAACAATAAAACCGGTATGTATAATATTTTTTTCATGTCTTTATATATAATGTTAATAGTTATAAGGTTAAAATTTATTTAATGCGCCCGTATGCTTTGTCCAGGTCAACTTTGCTCACAAGGGCATCGTAAAGTCCTTGTATGTATAAATTATCGGCATTCTGCACATCAGTTTGCGCCTGCGTTACTTCAATGCTGGAACCTACCCCTTGTTCGTATTTAATTTTTGCTACACGCAATACTTCTTCGGCAAGAGCCATGTTCTTTTTCTGGTCGGTAAGCTTTTGCAAACCATTTATGTAATAAATACGCGCCTGGCTAACCTGCAGTGTAATAATGTTCTTTTCGGCGTACAAATCATTCTGCGATTTTAACAGGGTAATCTTCGATTGCTTTAACTGGTTTGAATGCTGCCAGCCTGTAAAAATCGGAACCGTTAAATTTAACCCGATATAGCTTGATGGAAAGTTATCGGCATAAAGATCGCCAAAACTATTATTTTGATAGGATAATGCATAACTGGCATTGGCGGTCAGTTTCGGCAAAAATGCTCCTTTTTTAAGTTTTATATCGTACTGGTACAATTTGTTTTGCGTTTCTAACAAGCCATATTCAATCCGGTTATGATAAACTGTTGTGTCGTTAACTGCATCAGCCACGGTCACGTCCAATTGTATGTCTTCAAGTCTATCCTTTAGGGTAAGTTCGTTTTCAACAGGCATACCAATCTGGAATTTCAACAACTGGTAATTTAGCGCCAACAAGCGAACTGTGTTTTCGCGGCTGGTCACTAATGAGTTGTACTGAACCGTCAAACGGTCTACATCAATTTTTTCTACAACTCCCTGCTTGTTGCGGGCCACTGTTTCATCCAGTTGTTGTTTTAACTGTTGAATATTTGCCTCCAAAAGTTTTAATTGTTCATTGCTCACCAAAACCTGGTAATATGCTTTAGTTACACTTACATTGGCTTCAATTTTAGTACGAACATAGCTGCGGTCGTAAAGCTCCTGATAAGTTTTACGTCCTTGTAAACCAACCAAATAACTTGGGTCGAAAATGGTTTGTGTAGCAGTAAGGCCCATATTTGATTGGTATTTAACGCCAAATTTCACCGGGATAAAAGTACCTGGTGCGTTGAAGAACTCACCGGGAAGCAGAGTTGTTGGTATCTTAAGGTAATCCTGGAATGAAGCCGACCCCGAAAGCTGCGGAAAGCCCTGTCCTATTATCTCTTTGACATGGTATGTTGCGCTCTCCACATCCAGTTTCGAATTAATAACATCGTGCTGGTGTTCGTAAGCATAATTTATACAATCGGCTACAGTAAAGTTTGCTGGCGCCGTTTGCTGCGCAAAACCGCTAAAGGCAGCTACACATGCTAACGACACCGTTAATAATATATATTTCATTTTATAAAGTTGTGATTTGTTTGTTCGTTTCATTTTATGTTGTTGCAAATAACCGTTTAGTTTTGACAACCCTATGTCAACAGCAATTATTCGTCGTTTATATTTTTATACTCATTTAATAGCTTATAACCTTTAAGGGTACAAATACCATAATTAAAATGTTCTAAAAATTGATATTGCACCTTCCATGGACTAAACTCGGCCGCCGGGAAAACACTGGTATCAAATCCCAGTTCTACCTGGCTTACCCGCATCTTTGCCATTATTTTAACATCAATATCTGGCCGAATGTAGCCTTGTTTAATCCCTTTCGACAGCAATTGCTCCAGCGTATTCACTATCACATCAGCCTTAAAGTTTTGAAACTGCTTCCAGGCATCCGGATGATATTTTTGCATATCGTGTATCACAATCGGATTGATTCTTGAAAATATCTCTTCCGAGCACTTCATCATATTAATCATTTCCTCAATTACATTCCCGCTCTGGTTCATGATAGCGCACATCTGGTCTTCGTCTTCCTGCAGCTTCTTTTTTACCAGCGCTATTACCAGTTCGTTTTTATCTTTAAAAAACTGATAAATCGTTTTTTTCGACATTCCCAAATGTTTGGCGATGTCGTCCATGGTAACGCTTTTAATCCCTGCTTTTAAAAACAGTTCTTCGCCACCTTCAATAATTCGTTCTGTTTGACCCATTGACTTAA
>JABDBM010000056.1 GCA_013288685.1 Bacteroidota bacterium
CCTACCAAAGTGGTTGCAAACGTTTTGATACGGCACTAAAAGGCTACGGCGGCTGCCCCATGGCTAAAGACGAGCTTACAGGCAACATCGCCACCGAAAACCTGATTGGCTACCTGCACTCGCAAAACGAGCATCTTGGGCTTAATTTTGATAAATGGCAGGAAGCGATGGATTTTTCGGTGAGGGTGTTTGGCTGAGAACTGTGTTATTTTAAAAAAACGGATGTCATTTCGCTTACCCCGATGTGATTTAGAACAAAGTGCGAAATCCTATCAAACGCTTCGCGGTCATGCTTAGTTCGTTAGTTGGGCATATAACATTTCTCCTCGTTCCTCGTCGAAATGACATCGGGTGAGCGAAATCACCCTCTCACCATTTTAAAATGCCTTATCCCCGCTTCTTCAAACTCATCCCCCACTTTTACAAAACCAAACTTCTGGTATAATGATACCGCTTGTATCTGCGCATGCATGTAAACATAGGTCGCATCCGCGGGCAAATCAGCTAAAACGGCTTTTACCAGCTCCTGCCCTACTCCTGCTCCGCGGAATTTTTTTAATACAGCAAAGCGCTCCAGTTTGTACCCTTTTTCGGTTTTGCGCCAGCGGCAGGCACCGGCAGGTTCGCCGTCAACAGTTGCCAAAAAATGGACGGATTCATCTTCAAATTCCCATTCCAGTTCGGGCGGACAGTTTTGTTCGCCCACAAATACTTCGCGGCGTATGGCAAATACTTTTTCCAGACTTTCGGGATCACTTACTTTTTTTACTTTTATTTCGGGCATTGGCGTAGGAATGTCGTAGCTTAAAATTGGTTAATTTCAGGTTGTTATTTTCCTCGGCTGCATCAATGGAATGGGTGCAGGTAAGGTCATCTTCTTTTTCGGCTAATTTAGATAATTGTACGTAAAATCTGTGCAAATGATCTAATTCTACTTCCGTTAAGTCTTCAATATTTACCATTCGATTACTGGTACCTGCGTGCGAGGCTATCAACTCGTTCAATTTTAAGTGTATGGCTTTTGAATCCTTATTCTGCGATTTCTGAATCAGGAAGACCATTAAAAAGGTAACAACAGTTGTGCCCGTATTGATAATTAACTGCCAGGTATCCGAATAATGGAAAACAGGACCGGTAACTCCCCAAATAACGATAACTGATATGGCGACAATAAATGCGGCGGAGCTGCCGGTGGCGATGGTTGCCCAGTTGGCAAAACGTTCGAAAAGATTTTTCTTTTGGGTCATGATGTGTATTTTTAAGATACACAACTGCAAATAGGGTATTATTGTTCGGACGAGAAGAAGTAATATTTTTGCACGGTGGGTGTTGGGATTACCATACAATTGATACCCACAATACAGGGTATATATCAAAAACGCCGGTGTTTTTAAGCACCGGCGTCTCTTATGTTTTATTGATGTTGCAATTAACTGAAGCGTTTAACTCAATCAACCACTCACCTAATCAACTATAATTTACTATTCACATCCAGGCAATTCAAATCGCCAAATGCTTCGGTTAAGCGTTTAACAAATTGTTCTTCGCCTTTGCGTAACCAAACGCGCGGATCGTAATATTTTTTGTTTGGCGAATCTTCACCATCCGGGCTACCTATTTGAGTTTGCAGATAGCCTTCTTTTGCCTGGTAGTAATTTTTAATACCTTCCCAGTATGCCCATTGCATATCGGTATCTATATTCATTTTGATAGCACCGTAAGAAATCGCTTCCCTGATCTCTTCCGGGCTTGAGCCCGAACCACCGTGAAATACAAAATTGATAGGTTTTTCGGCAGTTAAACCAAAATGCTTCTTTACATACTCCTGCGAGTTATGTAATATAACCGGTTGCAATTTCACATTCCCAGGTTTATAAACGCCGTGCACGTTGCCAAATGCAGCTGCAACGGTAAAACGCGGACTAACTTTCAACAATTCTTCGTACGAATAAGCAACATCCTCGGGCTGGGTGTATAAGCGTGAGCTATCCACATCCGAGTTATCAACGCCATCTTCCTCACCACCGGTAACACCCAATTCAATTTCAAGTGTCATACCCATTTTTGCCATACGGGCAAGATATTTGGCAGATATTTCGATATTTTCATGCAATGGCTCTTCCGAAAGATCAATCATGTGCGATGAAAACAATGGTTTTCCGGTTTCGGCAAAGAATTTTTCTCCATGATCCAGCAAGCCGTCAATCCATGGTAAAAACTTCATGGCCGCATGGTCGGTATGCAATATAACAGCAATTCCATAGTGTTCGGCTAATAAGTGAACGTGTTTGGCGGCAGAAACAGCACCCAAAATGCAGGCCTGCAATTTCGAATTATCTAACGACTTGCCCGCGTAAAACTGCGCGCCGCCATTTGATAACTGGATAATAACCGGCGAATTAACTGCTTTTGCAGTTTCCATTACGGCATTGATAGTGTTGGTACCAATAACGTTTACGGCAGGCAGTGCAAACTGATGTTGCTTTGCTGCTTCAAATAGTTCCTGCACCTGATCGCCAGTGAGGACACCTTTGTAATCTTTTAAACTCATTTACTTCTATTACATTATTTTGCGCCCCGAAGTTAAATAAAATATCTATTCGGGGGCAAAATATCTTATTAATAGGTCGTTAATTGTTGAGGGTCGCGTAATAATTCAGGATTTCTTTATAAATCCAATATTTATTGCATTTATATCAAAAATTACCTGGTTATCACGCCACAAATTTCATTTGTTATAATTTTACCCGGAGGCTGGCATTAACAAGATTTGGCAACGGTTTAAAAACTACCAAATCCTGCAACACCTATCCGACTTCCAGTCTTTCGTACTTTCCGGACTTTTCTGACTTTTCTGACTTTCTTAAAAAAAAATCGTTTCTTTGTAATCAATTTGAAAGAGTTAGATATCGATATGGCTTGGTTTAAAAGGGAATCTAAAGGGATAATTACGACCACACAGGAAAAGAAGGAAACGCCGGATGGCATCTGGAATAAATGTCCTGAATGTAAAAAACCGCTTCACTATTCTGAGCAGGTTGAAAACCAATACGTTTGCCATTACTGCGGTTACCACATGCGCGTTGGCTCCAAAGAATATTTTTCGGTTTTGTTTGATAATAACGAGTTTACCGAACTATTTGCCAATCTGCACTCGGGCGACCCATTGCATTTTGAAGATACCAAAAAATACGCCGACCGGCTAAAAGAAACCCAAAAGAAAACGGGTTTAAAAGATGCCATACGCGCAGGCGCCGGCAAACTTGAGGGACAAGACCTGGTGATTGCTTGTATGGACTTCAATTTCATTGGTGGCTCTATGGGATCGGTAGTGGGCGAAAAAATTGCCCGTTCAATCGATTACTGCCTGGAACACAAGGTTCCATTCCTGATGATCTCCAAATCGGGCGGTGCACGGATGATGGAAGCGGCATTTTCGCTAATGCAAATGGCAAAAACATCGGCCAAACTGGCTTTATTATCGCAGGCTAAAATACCTTATATATCCTTATTGACCGACCCAACAACCGGCGGTGTTACCGCATCATACGCCATGCTGGGCGACATTAACATTGCCGAACCAGGCGCACTGATAGGTTTTGCAGGCCCAAGGGTAATAAAAGAGACTATAAAGAAAGATTTGCCAAAAGGTTTTCAAACTGCCGAATTTGTGCAGGAACACGGCTTTTTAGATTTCATTGTGGATCGCAGGGAGATGAAAGAAAGACTGTCATCGTTTTTGAAAATGATGAAGAACTAAAACAAAAGAGGCGGTTTTTACAAACCGCCTCTTTTGTTTTAGTTACTTAAAAACGCCCGCGTTTTGGCTGGTATCGCCATCGGCGTCTTCACTCGTAACATCATAATTAGGCCCCTCGGGCCCTGCATCGTCCAGGTTCATGTAATTTCTTGATCGCGCATCCCCTGCCCTGTTCACTTCGGCAGCGCTCCGTTTTGCGGAGTTGGCAAAGGGTTTCGTCGGATCATCCTGGTCTTCTTCATTTTTATTAAAAGGCTTTTCGCTATTGCTTTTCATAGCCACGGGATTTTAATTGTTTATATTCCATTCTCAATCCCTGGCTCGTGCCCAAGCATAGTGCCGGTAACCCTGCCCAATTTACGGGCTGCAAAATCACCCTTGGCATTGCCAACTGATGGAAATTCGCGTCTTTTTGGCGGCGAAACATCAATTTGCTCGCTATAAGATGTGTCACTACCCGACGATAAATGTGACTTTAACTCAGTTTCACGTGGATATTCTGATTTTCCGTGTTCAGATCTTCTCTTTTCCGGAGCTTTAGCAGAACGCTCCGGATTTCTATGTGACTTTTCATTATTAGATTTCATGGCATTATTAATTTATAATTAAATAAACCACTGTTTCTAATAAATTGTTTCATTTTTTCTTCGAAAAAAGTTCATGTTTGAAGAGTTCATGGTTCGAAGAGTTCATAGTTCATGTCCGGAAGTGCTACTGCTATGAACTATGATCCATGAACTAAACCCCCACCATACACAAATCGCGCACTTTGGCCACGGTATAATCAATTTCTTCTTTGGTGTTATATTTCGAAAAGGAGAACCTTACAGCCGGGCGATTGGGGTTGGCGCCAATGGCGGTAAGTACATGTGAGCCAATATCAGTGCCCGAACTACAGGCGCTGCCGCCTGATGCCGAAATACCAGCAATATCCAAATTGAACAACAACATATCGGCCATTTCCATTTCGGGGAAGGACACGTTCAGCACGGTATAAAGACTTTTTTCCGGGTCAATCTCGCCATTGAAGCTAATGCCGGGTACTTTTTCCCGCAATTGCTCAATCATATAGGTTTTTAAGCCTTGGATATGTTCCTGATGCTGGCCCATTTCGGCATAAGCAATATCCAGCGCTTTGGCCAAACCGGCTATGCCATACAAGTTTTCGGTACCGCCACGCATATTACGCTCCTGCGAGCCACCATATATCATCGGCTTTATTTTTATTTTATGGTTTACATGCAAAAAGCCAACGCCCTTGGGCCCGTGCAGTTTGTGTGCAGCGCATACCATAAAGTGTATTTTCAGCTTGCTTAAATCGTGGGCGTAATGGCCCATGGTTTGCACCGTATCGCAATGGAAAATGGCATTGTATTTTTCGCACAGGTCGCCAACCAGGGAAATGTCCGTTAAAGTGCCAATTTCATTATTAGCGTGCATTAACGATACAAAACTGCGCTCGTTATCCTGTAGCAGTGTTTCCAGCTGTTGGTAATCAATGTTTCCCTTATTGTCGGTATCCACAAAGCTTAGTTTGATAACGCCTGCCTTCTGCATAGCTTCAAGCGTGTGGATAACAGCATGGTGCTCCAAACGGCTGGTAATTGCATGGGTAATTTTATTATCAACAATACCACAGCGTATAGCGGTATTATCAGCCTCGGTGCCACCACTGGTAAAAAAAACTTCGGTGGGCGAAGTATGCAATAAGTTAGCCACTGTTTTACGCGCCCGTTCAATCAAAGTCCGTGATTCGCGGCCATGACCATGTATGGATGACGGATTACCATAATTATTCTCCATTATGGCAACCATTGTTTTTAAAACTTCAGGATCAAGCGGCGTGGTAGCAGCATTATCAAAATAAACACGCATGTGGACTGTTGTTAGTCCGGAAATCGGAAAAGTCCGAAAGTCCGGAAGATTGTTATTTGTTATTCCGGAAAATCCGGAAGGGTTTTGTTTCTACTATTTTATTATTTATCGCTAAAGCGTCCTTCCGTCTTTCGAACTTCCGGACTTATTTAAGAATCTCCTTTATGTCGGCAATAATCTTATTTGCCAAATTATTGGCTACGGTTTCCGAGTTGCCTTCCGAATAAATACGGATAATGGGTTCAGTATTCGACCGGCGCAAATGTACCCATTCTTTGTCAAATTCTATTTTCAAACCGTCAATTGTAGAGTAGGGTTGTTTTTTGTATTTCTCCTCTACTTTCAGCAATAAGGCGTCAATATCCATTTCGGGCGTTAAAGTTATTTTATTTTTTGATATAAAATAGCCCGGATAGGTACTGCGTAAGTGCGATACAGGTTTGCCGTATTTTGCCAGATGCGTTAAAAACAGGGCGATGCCCACCAGCGCATCGCGGCCGTAATGCAATTCGGGATATATTACCCCGCCATTACCCTCGCCGCCTATTACAGCTTTCACCTCTTTCATTTTGTTTACCACATTCACCTCGCCTACTGCTGCCGCAAAGTATTCCCCACCGGCGTTTTCGGTAACATCGCGCAAAGCCCGGGTTGATGACAGGTTGGATACCGTATTACCTTTGGTATTCTTCAATACGTAATCAGCCACCGTTACCAATGTATATTCTTCGCCAAACATATTACCATCTTCGCACACAAAGCAAAGGCGGTCAACATCCGGGTCAACGGCTATGCCTAAATCGGCGCGTTTACTCACCACTTCTTTGGAGAGTGCTGTAAGATTTTCAGGCAACGGTTCGGGGTTATGCGGAAAAATACCATCCGGTTCGCAATATAGCTGGTGTACGGTTTTTACGCCCAGCGCCTTTAACAAAGCAGGCACAAATATGCCGCCTGTTGAGTTTACGCAATCAATTACTATATTAAAATTAGCTTTGGCAATAGCTTCCTTATCCACCAATGGCAGGGCCAATATCAAATCAATATGTTCCTTTAAATAGTTTTTATCAGTGCTAACCTTGCCCAAATCGTTAACGTCGGCATAACTAAAATCGCTGCTTTCTGCTATCTCAAGCACCTCTTTACCATCCGCATCACTAATAAATTCGCCATCGGCATTCAGCAATTTAAGGGCATTCCATTGTTTGGGGTTATGGCTGGCAGTTAGTATGATGCCACCGGCAGCCTTTTCAATGGGCACTGCTATTTCAACCGTTGGCGTGGTTGATAAACCCAAATCAACCACATCAATACCCAAACCCTGCAGCGTACCAACAACCAGGCTATTTACCATGCTGCCCGATATCCGTGCATCGCGGCCCAGCACAATTTTTTTTATGCCCGATTTTTTTACCGCCCAGGCGCCGTAGGCCGATGTAAATTTTACAATATCCAACGGGGTTAAACCTTCGCCCACTGTACCGCCAATGGTACCCCTAATGCCCGAAATTGATTTTATTAATGTCAAAGCTTGATGTATTTATTGCGCAAAAATAAAACTATTTAACTTAACGCCATATAGTACGCCGGTGTTTTGAGCGATAAATTATTGGTTATATTTGCATCCCTTGTCATCCTTCGCTGCGCTCAGGATGACAAAAAAGACATTTTAAGACCAACAACTTGCTACAACTCGACCAACACTTATTCCATTTTGTTAACCACGACCTCGCAAATCCATTTTTTGATTGGATTATGCCCTGGTTGCGCCAGCCAAAAACCTGGATACCGTTATATCTATTCGTAATCGGCTTTTGTATATGGAAATTTAAAAAACAGGGACTCGTCATCATCATCCTGATAGCACTTTCGGCGGGCTTTGCCGATTTTACCAGCGCAAGGATCATCAAACCATTGGTAAAACGCGATCGCCCCTGCCGCGATGTTATAGTTTCAAAAACCGTTATTGAACGCGCCCCCTGTGGCACGGGCTACAGCTTTCCATCTACCCATGCTACTGATCACTTTGCTGCAGCTTTTTTTGCAATTTTTGTTTTTTATAAAAGATGGCGTTGGATATGGCTTTGGGGTATTTTATGGGCCGCGAGTATCTGTTTTGCGCAGGTGTATGTTGGGGTGCATTATCCTATCGATGTTACCTGCGGGGCCTTATACGGACTATTGGTGGGCTGGTTGTTCTGGCTATTATTTAAAAAGTTGCAACCAAACGGCTTATTGATACCGCAAAGCTAAATTAACATAAAGGATACTACCACGAGTGCACAAAGGCTAAAAACTATCGTAAACAGGTAAAGCATGGAAATAGCTAACGCCTTTAAGATTGACCGCCAGAAGTTTTCCCTGTATGCCCCATACAACGCAGCTATAAGATAAATAAAAATACCAAGCAGCGTTACTCCCAATATTATTTCAACAGTCCTTAAGCTATCAACCTGTACCATAAGGGGCACCAAACCCATAATCAACATAAAAATGAAAACAAACGAATGGAAGTGCAAAGAGAAAATAACATGCTGTGTGTAAAAATATTTCTTTTTGCTGTAAAAGAGTCCTAAAAACAAGGCGAATAAAGGCAGCAACACAAACATGATTTTTGGAATATTATGCGCTATATTCTGCTTGACAACGATATCTCCGCCATTTTTTTGCTCGTGCCTCAGTCCGATAGCTTTCTTTACAATATAACGCGAAATTTTATCATCCTTCTTAGCAGCAGGCAGCTTATTTTGAATAGAGTCGTACTCGTGCACGCTAAAATATTGGGCTTCGTGCATCCTGAAAATGAGGTTGCCTCCACCAAAATTGATAGTTACCGACTCGCTTGTGTCCTTCATAGCAGTTGTATCCAGGCGGGCGGCCAGTTCGGCGTATAATTTATTGCTGACGCTGTCTTTTACTGACAGATGCCCTTTATTAATTTTACCTCTAAGGCTGTCGGCTAAATGCTGGCTAAACTGCTCAACTTCGTGTGTAGTGGTTTTAGCAGAGTTTGCTTCGTTTTCTTCTTTTTTTTCGGAAAACATGACCAGGAAAAACACAGCCGAAATAAATATATACAACCTGATGGGATTCAGGTAACTCGCCCTTTTGCCGGCATAATATTCTCGCGTTAAAAACCCGGGCCTGAAGATTAAATACTTAATAGTTTTAAAAAGCTGGGAGTCATAATGGGTGACATCTTCCAGGAAATGCCCAATCAGGTGGCCGAAAGACTCCCGCGGCTCAGTGTTTTCTTGTCCGCAATGCGAGCAATACCGATCTTCCACAATTGCGCCGCAATTGAGACAAGTCTTGTCCTTACGAAGATGATGATGGGCCATAAGGTTACTTACCGTAAAAATAAGGAAAAATTAGCTGTAATTAATTCTTGAATCAGAATTTTAAAATTTGGAGAATAGCGGTAAGGCGTTGTTGAATAATCCGAAATAAAAATCGTATCTCGTAACTCTCAAATCGTAAATCGAATCACCCTCGCATCTTATCCAGCAAGTCACTCAATATTCCGGCTTCTTCTTCGGTAAGGTTATTTTTCAGGATATCGCTGGTTTTAAACTCCACATCAAGCTTAGATAAAATATCCAGCCCTACTTCGCTAATACGGATATCCACCGCACGGCGGTCCTTATTGTTGGTACAACGTGAGACCAGGCCTTTTTGAACAAGGCGGTCAACAATCCGCGATGCATCCGACATTTTGTCGAGCATACGCTCCTTTAACAAATTTACGGTAGCCGGCTTGGGGTATTGCCCGCGTAATATTCTCAAAATATTAAATTGCTGCTGGGTAAGGTTATATTTTTCGAACTGGCAACGGAAGGTATTGTTTAGCCAGCCATAGGTATAGGTAATATTGATAACCGCCTTGTGGAAGTTATCCTCAAATTTGCTACTTTGTATTTCGTCGTCTATACGCATGTTTTAACTTGCCGTAAATACAAATATCTTCATTTTATTTGGGAATTCGGAATTTCGGTTTGGGAATTGTTTGCTTGAGCCATTATTCGGAGGATTAGGTGATTATCATGACAAAAAACAACCTTGTCCTTGTTGGTGTTGTCATCAACAAGGCAAATCGGAGTAGTTTGTTACTGGGGTATCGCATTACCAAGTCTTCAGAATCGTCTTCGCAACTGTTATAAACTGGGACCGGGTAAGATAAAGTTCCAATCGGTAATAGTGGCCAAGAACAAGCACGGATTTCAGAACGACAATACCAATGCGAAATTTCCTACTTTTTGCATATATTTACGCTATATCTAATTGTCTACCTGACACTCAATTTTATGAGAATATCGATTTTAGCGGCACTTATACTCGTAGCTGTCGTCCGTATCAGTGAACCGGTAAAGTTGACATTATTAGACCTTAATAAGAATTTCAAACCTGCAATAATTGATACAGCATTGAAACTAAGTCAAAATCCAACTGATATAGTTATGCTTCACATCGCGAAAAAAAATCAGCTCAACGCAACTGAAACTTACCAATTATCTTTATCAACATTGGAGTCAAAGGAGTTTGCTTATTTTGATCCGATTAAATATTACGGTTATTTTGAATATAAAAACCATTTTATTTTAGTTTACGGTGACAATAGTCCTGTGCATTTCTTTATTAAGACAACGCTAAAAAAGCAGTTCGCATTTCTGCCAACTAAGACTCGCGATCCTAATGAACCACCGATTAGCATTGAGAACGATTCAATTGTTTATACATTTACTAAAGGACAATACTCTAAACCGGAATGGGCAATGGGGGCATATTTAAATAATTAGCAGACTGTAAATGGTTATTGAAGTTCCCATTGCATTCCAACCAATAACTTAATGATCAATGACGCGAATCAAATGACAATGCAGGCGTTCCCTGCGGGCCAGGCTATGCGCTCATACTACACAAGGTCTTAATCACGGGCCGGTATCCGCTCCTATCCTTAACGCAAACATCCCGGTTCTCCTTAGCTATTTTCATTCTCATCATCAGTGCCGTTCTCGCCACCCTTACTCCCCTGCTTCCCATAACCCCATGGGCAATGCAAACATTTATTTTTGCAGCAGTAGCCACGTTTTAAATGATACTCGCGGGTAAAAACAAAGTTGCCGTCTTCGTTGATGTAATAATCAATGTTTTCTTCCAGCATCAGTTTAGTATTTTTACAAAAATATCATTGCCAAAGTGCTTTTTCAAATGTGCGCCGTTACCGTGCAGGGTCCAAATTTGTGTGGGCTGGGTTTGTTCAACGGCTCGTAAAATATCGTTCCAATCCACGTGGTCGGATATAAAAAGAGAATCCTGCCGGTTCACCTGCAAATTTTTCCATCCCGATGCAAAAAGTCGCTTTACTCCGGTGGCCCTTATATAACTGTCAAACGTAAAAGGCGGCACTATGTACACAAACTCTTCCTGGGTTTTCATCAGCTTGCGGCTATAAATCTGGCATTTGCCGGGCGTAAAGCCCATCCTTTCGTAAATGGCGTTAATGGGCATTATGCGATGATGTACCAATATTTTTTTTTGCGGGGCATGCTTGTTTATCAAATTTATAAGTCGTTGACTTTTACCCAAACCATAAGCGCCCAGCAGGATATTGATTTTAATATCATTCAGCTTCTTAATTTCCTCAACCGGATCGGGGTGTACAACAGCAGGATCGGCAAAAGTACTTTCAGTTATCAGCACATCGGCTTTCACCCATTCAATAGGTTCGCAGGTGGCATCGGGCTGTAGTTTATAATCGCCGGTATAGAGGTATTTTACGCCCTCGTATTCCATCAAAACTTGAGCGGAGCCCAGCATGTGACCTGCCGGGATCAGGGTTATTTTAATGTTGCCGATGTTAAACGGCAAATTATAGGGCACTGTATTGTAAATTTTAGCGGCATTTTTATTGTAGCGTAACCGCATAAAATTCAGCGTAGCTTCGGTTGCATAAACATCGTTATTACCGCTTATGGCATGGTCGGCATGAGCGTGGGATATAACGGCAGTTTTCACCGGCAATAACGGATCAAGGTAAAAATCGCCGTATTTGCAGTAAAGGCCGTTGGTATTAAAGGAAATGAAATCGTCTTTTATCATTGTGTCATTAAGTCATTGGTGGTAATCCCATTAAAACACTCACAACCATGTCATTTCGAACGCAGTGAGAAATTTTATACAGAATGTGCACGAACTATATATGTCTGCGATGCACAGCTTGCTGTGTATGTCGGATAAGATTTCTCCCTCGTACCTCGGTCGAAATGACATCAGTGGGATAGCAATGACATCCGGCATCCAAACAGCCTGTTACAACAACAAGAATTTTTGGTGGAGCGCCAAAACCTGAGGTATCACCAACTCCGCTCCGTCATTCTTAATAACATAATCAGCCAAACTTGTCTTCTTTTCTTCAGTAAACTGATGGGCATTGCGGCTCTCCACTTCGGCGCGGGTAAGGCCATCGCGTTTTATAACCCTGTTGATGCGTACTTCCAGCGGGGCTTGCACCATTATGGTATAATCGCACATCTTATATGAATCGCTTTCGAACAGCAAGGCAGCCTCTTTAAGCACATAATGCGCGTTTTTAACATTTTTAACCCAACTATCAAAAGCTCTGAATGTGGCAGGATGTACCAATCCGTTCAACTTTGCCAATTCCGTATCATTATTAAAAACAATACCCGCAATGTATTTACGGTTTAATGAGCCGTCAGGAAAATAGGACTCATCTCCAAATGTTTTTTTTATTCCGTCAATCAGTATGGGGTCGTTCACCATTACCGCTTTGGCGGCATCATCAGCATAAAAAACAGGAATGCCCAATGTTTCAAAAACTTTGCTTACGGTTGTTTTGCCGCTGCCTATGTTGCCGGTTATGCCAATTTTCAGCATTATTTTTTTATAATAAAATCTATATCCTTCGGCTGAGTTTTTACTATTCTACACCATGGCGGTATTTTTGTTACCACCACGGGCAATACTTTATAACCCCGATTATGCCACAAGTCAAGGTCGGCGATGACTTCAAAAAAGTCTTCATCAATTTCGGCATAGCGGCTCAGGGGCACTGTAAATGTCAGTTTCACTTTCTGCGGAAATATCTTTACATCCCCATAATCGTGGTTATTAATTATCTTAACCGGAATTTCTATTGTTTTTTCGGTAAATTCTTCTACCGGCACCGTTACCTGTACCGATTTTGGATAAATACTTAAATTCCCTTCGAATACCGGCGCCAGGTTCAGTTGTGCCTTCACCGTCTCGCTCACACTATCAACCTTCAATGTATCCGTTTTCCATCCGGCTATTTTATCAATAACATTTGCGGGGCCATTAATAATCACGTAGCCTGGCTTAATGGTAAGGTTATTTGATTGCGCAAACTGATGTTTGTAATTGATGCTGGTAATGAGCTGAACGGGTATCCGTTTTTCCCTCCGGTTAGAGAAATCAAAATAAAGCGTATCGGGGTTAAAACTCGTTATCTGCTGGCTAATCTCCTTTTTTGCGTTAATCTGATCAATTTGTGCACTTAACACCACGTAATTTTTATATTCGAGGGAGCGCAAATCAACCGTCAATGGCTTATTTTCGGTGTGCATTCTCGAAAACAACACATCCCAACCCGTGCCATTTACCGTAACACTTATAGTATCTGATTGCAGGGAATGAAATGCACGCTTTTGAGGTGCGTTTTTGAAAGTCAGTACCTCTTTTACTGGATATTTGTGCGGGTTCGACAACACAGTAAACAACCAGGCAATAATGGCCAGCGCAAGGCAGGTAAAAAACGCCGATACACGCCTTCGTTCAATTGCCGATAGTTTTATTATTGCCATTTTTATAAGCTAAAAGCAAAAGCTGAAAGCAAAAAGACATGTAATCCATTCGCTTTCAGCTTTTAGCTTTGGTCTTTCAGCTTTAAACTTATTTAGTTGCTACCGGAGGCGTATTCAATGCCTTCGATGCTTCTAACGATATCGCTGATTTTTCGTGACGTATTTTGCCGCCACCTTCGGTTTCAATCAAAAAAGTCGATTCAGCAACTTCAGCAATTTTACCATGCATACCCGAAGTGGTTATTATTTTATCGCCTTTTTTTAACTCGTTTACATAGTTCTTCTGATCCTTTTGTTTTTTCACCTGCGGGCGAATCATAAAGAAATAAAATACTACCGCAATTAAAGCAAAAGGTAATATTGGTCGAAGGGTTTCTAAACTAAAGGCGGCTTGTAGTATTATAGTAGCTATCATTTTTTTATTTGTGTTTTTTTTAAGAGTTAGGAATCAAGATGCAAGAGTCAAGAATTAAAACTTAATCTGTACCCCGAAAGGCTTTGGTCTTAAAATCTTGATTCTTGCTTCCTGGTTCTTCGTTTATGGTGTTACCTCGCCAATTAAATGCACCATATTTTGTGGCGGCTTGGTATTGGCGGTAACTGTTATCATTTTATCCTGCAATCCTTTTTTGCCAATGCTGTTAAAAGTAACATGTATTACTCCGCTGTCGCCGGGTTTTACCGGAGTTTTAGGCCATTCGGGCTTGGTACAGCCGCAAGTGGCAACAGCATCGGTAATTATTAAAGGTGCATTGCCGGTATTGGTAAATTTGAAATCGTACGTTGTTTTATCACCTGTCTTAATCTTCCCAAAATCGTGCGATTCTTTTTCAAATTTCATCACCGGTGCGCCTGATGCCGAGCCGGCGTCGGCAGTTGAACCATTGGTTTGATTGCAGGCCGACAGCAGCATGGTTGCCGCCATCATACTAAAAAAAAGACTTTTCAAATTTTTCATTTTTCAATTATTCTATTAATCCTCTTCCTGATTTATTTACTTTATTCTGTGCTTTTAGGTCGAACAAAATCTTGTCTAATATACCGTTTATAAACGAATTACTTTTAGGCGTGCTAAATTCCTTCGAAATTTCCAGGTACTCGTTAATAGTTACTTTCACCGGTACCGAGTTAAAATTAACAAATTCGGCAATGGCCATTTTCATTAATAGAGTATCCATCATGGCAATACGGTCAGGCTCCCAGTTTTGGGTTTTTTGGGTTATCAATTCCTGGTAATCGTTATTGTAACGTATGCTTTGTTCAAACAAATTTACAATAAACTCCCGGTCCTCTTCCCAGTTGCCTGTTACTTCGGCCAGTTTGTTCTCCTGGTAATTGTCGGAAGCAAAATTTTTGAAGGTCTTTGCTATCAACGCCTGTAAAACATCCTTATCAACCGGCCAATAAATAAACATATCCTCAAAAACCTGCTCGGCCAAAGGCGATTTCAAAATTATCTTTTTAAAGATAAACTTAATAATGTCCTTGTCGGTTTGAATGGTGTCGTCTGTCTTTTTCAGATAGTCGGCATATTCAGGAGCTTTCTTCAGGTTAATGAATAGTGTTTTGGATAATTCGGGTTCAAAATCCCAGGAAATTTTGTACTTTTTTAACGCTGCCAAATACTCTTTATTTTCTTTGAGCGATAAAACAAAGCGATTGCTCAATATTTTAACGTTGGCATTCAGGTCACTTCCTGTAGGCAAGTGTTTATTGGCCCGCTCTTCGGCATCATTTGCGGCATAGTCTGTAACTTCCGAAATGAGCGATAGCATCCAGATATACATTTCGTATACCTTATCAATACTTTGCAGCAGGTTTTTTTCGTGCTGCTTAATGTCGCCGCTATGTGATTGATGATAAGCGTACAACGACTGTAGAACTTTTACCCGTAGGTGTCTGCGATTTAACATGTGGTAAGAACGATTTTTTTAGACCATCTGCCGTCACGGCAGAAGCATTGTTATTTAATAGGTTGATTTTACTTTTTTAATATCTGCAATGCGTTTCTCGGCTATTTTATTGGCCGCCTCCGTGGTCGAAATCAGTTCGGCCTTCGAAAGTTTTAGCACATTGCGGGTTGCTTCATATATATTTTCGGTAAGCTGCATGGTGCGTTTTTTGCCAAAGCCCATCAGTTCCGAGTAACAATTAATTATACCACCGGCGTTAATCACATAATCGGGAGCAAACAAAATCCCCTTTTCCAACAGCATTTGCCCATGAATAGTTTCATCTTCCAGCTGATTATTTGCCGAGCCTGCAATAATGGCACATTTTAACTTACTAATTGTGTGCGTATTAATAGTTGCTCCCAATGCACAAGGCGCATAAATATCGGCATCTATATCAAAAATACTATTATTTGATATTGCTTCGGCGCCAAATTTTTTTGCTATCTGCCCCAGCCTGTCCTCATCAATATCGCTGGCGTACACTTTTACATTCTCGTCGCGCAGCAGCTTTACCAGGTGTTCGCCCACGTGGCCTATGCCCTGTACAATAACCGAACGACCAGTTAAATGATCGTTTCCAAACAGT
Source organism: Bacteroidota bacterium (assembly GCA_013288685.1). Classification (GTDB taxonomy): domain Bacteria; phylum Bacteroidota; class Bacteroidia; order Sphingobacteriales; family Sphingobacteriaceae; genus Mucilaginibacter. The sequence goes on from JABDBM010000056.1 coordinate 16,021, forward strand.
TCCTTTACACAGGCCTTCATGCCCATATAAACGCCCAGGGCGGCTATAGGGGCCGGATCGCCGCTACCACCGATACTTTCAGGTACGCCGGTAACATGCTGCGTTTCCATCCTGATGTATTCCATATCGCGCGGATTGGTGCCTACGTCTTCGGCGGTAATAAATTCGCCGTTCAGGTTTTTTATAAATCGGCCAAATTTGCGCAGCAACGCCTCAGTTTTATCTTTGTGCGAATCGCCAATAATCACCGCCTTACCGCCACCCAGGTTTAAGCCCGCTATCGCCGATTTATAGGTCATACTTTTCGATAAGCGCAATACATCGCGCAAAGCATCACCCTCGGTTTTATAGGCCCACATACGTGTACCACCCAGCGCCGGACCAAGCGTAGTATCATGAATAGCGATGATAGCCTTTAAACCGGTATCCGGATCGCTGCAAAAAACCACCTTCTTATGCCCGTAAGCTTCGAGCTGGTTAAATATGGATTCTTCTGGATTGTGGGTTGGCATTCGCTGTTGAAAAAATAAACTGTTTTGGTTGGGGCAAAAGTATGTCTTTTTTTTGTTGCGGCAAAGTGTTTTTTTGAGTCAGGAAAGTCGGGAAAGTCCGAAAAGTCCGAAAGACCGGAAGATTTGGGTGTTTTTTTTGTCGCAGCAAGCACTAATTCATGTGCAATACAATAACTACCACATAGTCGATGATGATTACCAACAATATGTAAAACAGCAGCTTACCTGCAAAATTCAATTTCATTAACATTATTTTAATAGAGGTATACTAAAGTAGGGCTTTAATCATTGATATTGTTAGGGCGGGGATTAAAATTTGATTAGAAATGATTGTTGCCTGCATAGCGCGCTGGGCGTTGCCCATCGCTAACAGATTGCGCTTCTTCAGGGCCTTTTTTTGTATTCACATCCTGCATAAAGAAAATTCTTTTTGTTAATTTTAAATGCTCATCCAAATGGGGCAAATATGAAATTCACATCTTATCCTAATTTATTAGGGCTGATTATAAGCCTAACCTCTTGCACCGGTTCCCATAAACAGTCAGCAGCAATCATTAAATACCCAACAGCAATAGTTGCTCAAATTGCATCGAAACTAAAGGTGACAGACTCACTATCTGAAGAGGCATGCGATTCCGTTGTGAGAAGTAAATATTTGTATTTGAAAAACGATAGTATTTGTATTGCAACTAACAATAAGGTTTACCGGATTCCAAAAGATACCACCATTGATTATAAAGACGCTATCGCCACAATTTATGAAATAAAGGGTGATTCGCTAAGAAAAAGCTATAATCTGGTTTGGGATGGCAGGGTTTATTTTACAACGTATGAAGATATTGGCATCGGTCCGCGGCTACACCTATATGTGTTCGACACATTGAAAAAGACTTTGATTTGTGACCAGCAGTTTAAACGGAATTACTTATACAGCTCGGGTGGAATGTTCATTGTTGATAGAAATGCTAATAAAATATTCGCCGTGGAGCCGTCGATGTTTATGAAAAAAGATAAGGATATTATATTTACTTCGGCGGCTATGTACTCGATAAGCCGCCGTAATTATAAATACTATAAAAGCATTTACGAATTGGGTAATAAAACTGATGAGGATACATTATTAGTTAAGTTTTATCATCACTCATTAGCCAACAACGGAATAAATGGTAAAATCCTTCCAAACAATTGGTGGAAATAAAAAACGATGAATAGCGTTTTATTAGCTGTATTTTGCGACTTACTCGGCAATAATTTATGCACAAACTTTTACTACTCTTGCTGGCCGGTTTTGCATCATTATCGGCATCTCAAATAGCGGCCGCACAAAACCGCCCTATAAAAAAGATTAACGATACCGATTTTATAGTTCGCGAGGTGGTGCCGGGAAATTATCATGCCGATTATATCGAACGGAACCGGCAATCCATTAGTTATAAACACGTTTTAAATTTTATTTTGGACAGTTTGCAGAACATTGAATACCAAGAAAGCTTACAGGCGCTAAAACATCGCATCAAGAAACGGTTTAAGCGTTACAACCTATTGGGACTGCCCAAACAATGGCTTCCATTATACCGCTACAATGACAAGTATTATCTTTATGAACCATGTGACGGCGGTGCGTTAGACAGGAAAAGAATTACCGACAGTACTATGGTTTACTGGGGCTTTGAACCTTATTTAGAAGTGCTGCAACAGGTAAAGAAACTTAACGATCATACTTGGTATTTGGAAAGCTATCCGAAAGGAATACATAGTACTACGTCGAGACTTACCATTCATATCATTGATCCTAAAAATGGGATTGCTGTTTGGGAGGACACATCCGAACCTCCTAAATACCGATATCAACTATGTGTGGCTAAAGAAAAGGCGGCAAATTTCGACATGGTGGTTGATTATTGTCCAGACGTGAGATCGTCGGAGTTTATGTTTGATAAAATTGACTATGCCGCGCTATTAAAAGGGAAATAACGTTGAATCGAAAACCCAAACAATGAAAAAAGCATTTTCGTCCATTATTTTAATTTTACTGCTGTTACCATTTTATTCCCGGTCGGTGGGTACAAATAATGTATTGACCGACGGCAGTCAGCCGCAGATTGCTACCGATAATAAAGGTGTAATCAGGCTGGTGTTTGGGCGCAGCGACGAAATTTTTTGTGCTACATCTGTCGATAATGGCATTACCTTTTCGAAACCCCAATTGGTTGCGCATGTACCCAAAATGCATTTGGGCATGTCGCGCGGCCCGCAACTGGCCAGCTCGGCCGCCTACTCCATTATCACGGCTATCGACAAGGATGGCGATATCCATTGGTTCAGGCTTAAACATGGCGCTTCCACCTGGGAAAACATGGGCGTGATTAATGATCTTAAAGGCTCGGCACCCGAAGGGCTGATGAACATAGCAGCCGATAACAACAACAATTTTTACGCCGTGTGGCTGGATACAAGGACAGGCACACACAACCAGATTTATTTTTCATCGTTACCTGCAAATACGTCCAGATGGTCAAAAAACCTGATGGCCTACCAATCGCCGGATGGGCATGTTTGTGAGTGCTGCCAACCGCATATTGCCGTTCGGGGTGCTGAAATTGCCATTATGTTTCGCAACTGGATAAAGGGATCGCGGGATTTATATGTGATAAAATCGGCAAATAGCGGCGTTAGTTTTGCATCTGCTCAAAAATTGGGGAATGATACCTGGAAGCTTGACGGCTGTCCGATGGATGGCGGGAGCATTGGCATCAACGGCCAAAATCAAATAGCCACCACCTGGCAACGCAAGGGGTTGATATATTTTTGCGAACCCGGTAAACCCGAAGTTTTTATTGGCAATGGCAGAAACAGCAGCCTTGCAACAAACGGAGCTAATTTAGCAGTCACATTTCAAAATAACGACACGCTGAAGACCGTTACCCTGAAAAATAAAAAAGAAACTACCATCGGTAACGGAGGCTTTTTAAAATCAACGTTGCTGAAAAACAATCAAACACTTTACGTTTGGGAGTTGGACAATAAGATTATGTTTAAATTGATTTGAGTTCCCTAATTCCATTATTTCCCTCCTTTCATTAGCGACGGCTAATGCCATCGCTAATCTTTCTCACGATGGGCGTTGCCCATCGCTAACAGATTTCGCTCTTTCAGAGCTGCCTTTGTGATTAACATCCTTTAATCACAAAATCCCCTAAATCCCGGTTCCGACAAAAATAACCTTGCACCCTCCCCCGCTTCTTTGTACTTTTGATCTTTCGGACTTCCGGTCCCGATAGCTATCGGGATTCCGACTTTCGGACCAATCACACATGAAAGACCTCGCATACCTCAATAAATATTTCTACAAATACCGCTGGCGACTAATACCGGGGATATTGTTTGTTATTATCTCGAATATATTTGGTGTACTGCCGGCGCAGGTTATCCGCGTAGCGTTTGATTTGGTTACCGAAAACATCAGTACTTACCAATTATTTTCGGGTTTTGGCAATCAGCCTGCTATTTACAGCATATTTGGGTCGAGCTTGTTTTTGTTTGGGGTGCTGGTATTGGTGCTGGCGCTTTTACGCGGACTGTTTTTGTTTTTTATGCGGCAAACCATCATCCTGATGTCGCGGCATATTGAGTACGATTTAAAAAACGAGATATATAATCATTACCAGCTATTATCCCTCGCCTTTTACCGCCGCCACAACACCGGCGACCTGATGAACCGCGTTACCGAGGATGTTAGCCGCGTGCGCATGTATTTAGGGCCTGGCATAATGTACACAATTAATACGGTGGTGCTTTTTGTTATGGCCATTTGCGTAATGCTTACAGTTAATGTACGGCTGGCTATATTTTCGGTATTGCCGCTACCGGTTTTGGCTGTTATTATTTATTATGTAAATAACATCATCAACTTCCGCAGCGAAAAAATACAGGAGCGGCTTTCGGCTCTATCCAGCTTTGTACAGGAGAATTTTTCGGGCATCAGGGTCATCAAATCGTACGTACGCGAGGACCATGTACGTAAAAACTTCGCAGCCGAGAGCGATAATTATAAAACCCACTCTATGGAACTGGTAAAGGTACAGGCCATGTTTTACCCGCTGATGCTATTGCTGGTTGGTTTAAGTAACGTAATTACCATTTATGTGGGTGGCATCGAAGTGATGAAGGGCAACATAACGCCGGGTAACATCGCCGAATTTATTGTGTACCTCAATATGCTCACCTTCCCGGTTATTGCGCTGGGTTGGGTAACCTCGTTGGTGCAGCGGGCGGCGGCATCGCAAAAACGCATCAACGAATTTTTGCAGCAGCAACCCGAAATTGTATCGCCCAATGTACCCAAACAAGCCATTGCCGGGCAGATAGCGTTTAACGATGTTTCATTTATCTATCCCGATACGGGCATACAGGCTCTAAAAAATGTGTCGTTCACTGCCGAACCCGGCCAAATGGTGGCTATTATCGGCCGTACAGGCTCCGGCAAATCAACCATTGCCAATTTAATTATGCGGATGTACGATGTGACAGGCGGCGATTTGCTGATTGACCAACAATCTATCAAACGGCTTAACCTGGAGGGGTACCGGTCGCAAATTGGCTTTGTACCGCAGGAGGTTTTCCTGTTTTCGGACACCATTGCTAACAATATAGCCTTTAGCGCTGATGTTTTGGATATGCCATTGGTTGAACAAGCCGCTAAAGATGCAGCAGTTTACGGCAATATAATGGAGTTGGAGAAAGGTTTTGAGACCTTGATTGGCGAACGCGGCATTACGCTGTCGGGCGGGCAAAAACAGCGTGTCTCCATCGCCCGGGCCATTGTAAAGCATCCGCAGATATTGATATTTGACGATTGCCTTTCGGCTGTTGACACTCGCACCGAAGAAGAAATATTAAACAACCTTGGCCGAAATATGCAAGGTAAAACCAGTATTATTATAGCCCACCGCATATCAACCATTAAAAACGCCGACAAAATACTGGTAATGGATGACGGCGAAATTATTGAACAAGGCGACCACAACTACCTGATGGATAAAAAAGGCACCTACTTTGAGTTGTACGAAAAGCAGTTGCTGGAGGAAGAGGAGATAGAATCGGGACAGTAAGAGCGGGGTAAAAGAATCAAGACTGCAAGTGTCAAGATAGCTTAGCATTCAGTCATATTCCCTTCTATACAACTTATACTTGTTTATCAATTTTAAATAAACACTAATGGCGACCAATCACACGAATTTCACGAATTGAACAGGACAAATTCGTGAAATTCGTGTGATTTGCCTTCAATTCGTGTCTATTTCCCTTTAGCTATTTCGCCTGAACATCCCATCTTTATTTTAGGCTTATATGTATCCCATTATGCCTTGATTCTTGCTTCTTGCAGTCTTGACTCTATACTAAACACTCCAATTCATTGCCATTTATTCTATTAAAAGAACAATAAATTGAATATTATTCAAAAATATGCTTGTAGTTTGAAAATTTATTTATATTTATGCCAACCAAAACTAATTACAACTATTATTATATGGGCGAATTTGAAAACAGAGAGCGGGAAGAAGTTTATTCGAAGAAGGTGCGAGCCGGCAAGAGAACTTATTTTTTTGACGTAAAGGCCACCAGATCAAACGACTACTATGTTACTATTACAGAGAGCAAGAAGCGTTTAGAGGATGGAGTTTTTATAAAACACAAGATTTTCTTATACAAGGAGGATTTTGAAAAATTTGCGGACGGCTTAAAAGATACTATTGAGTATATAAAAGCTAATCAGGATGTTGTTGAGAAACGCTACGAATTCAGCGAGCAGGCAGAGGTTGCCAAAACAGCCGACGAAGATTTTTCCTTCGAAATATAATTGAACAAAACTAAAACTAAATAAAAACGGAAAAACCTGCTTTTGGGCAGGTTTTCCTATTTTCGGGCTGTATGATTTATTTTACCGCAGAGATACTGAGAAGACGCAGAGAACACAGAGTTTATTAATGGTAAACTTGGTTCTTTTGATGTAAACAACTCTTTATTCTTTCTATTCTCTGTGTACTTTGCGCCGCCTCTGTGCCTCTCCGCGGTTTAATAACACAAAGCGTCCCTTTACAAAATCTATTTGTGAAAATACGTTGCTGCGCTCGCTCCCACTACTATAGCAATTACAATAAATAAAACGTAAAGCACTAAAGTTACAATAGTTGCAATTCCCCAAAGCTTAAAAAACGATTTTAACTTCCCAAGGGCATTCGTTATCACTGCCTCGTCGTTATATGAAATTCCTCTTTTTATCCGCGTGCCAAATTGGTACAGGTAAAGCGAAAAGAAAAAGTAAATAACAGCAATCAATAAGTAAATAAAACTCATTGCACCGCCAAAACTTGCCGGCAATGCTTGCAGTGTAGGAGAGTTAGCTGCTATAAGCGAAAAAAATGCACCTATTAAAAGTGCAAGAATTAGTATCAGCGCGCTGCCAATAAATCCAATTATACCTAAAAACCCTGCCCATTTGCCAGCCTGGCGTAAGTAGCTTTGGGCCTGTACATTTAAAACCATTGACGGTTGCTCGTAATTTCCGTTTGTATCCATTGTTATTAAGATTGTTTAAGTGGATATAAAGTTATAAACTTTGTTTTCGCTTAAACATTTTTTTTTCTTTTGTCATGCTGATCCACCCATTGGCGGGTCAGCATGACAAAGGGTTTTAGTGAATCACACCGGGTATTAAATGGTTTATCAAACCAGCCTGTGCGCCAACTGCCGGATGCAGAATATTATGCATCACCAGCGAGGCTATAGTAAAATAGATAATCAACCCAGTGACGTCAACCAAAGTGGCTACAAACGGGGCTGATGAGGTTGCAGGGTCGGCGCCTAACCTTTTCAGCACCAGCGGTAGCATGGAACCTGCCAGCGAACCCCAAAGTACCACACCGATAAGCGCAAGGCCAACAGTAATAGCAATCAGCAACCAATGCGGGCCGTAAACATTACTGAACATGCTCCAGGCCGTAATACGGAAAAAGCCAATGATACCTAAAATTACGCCCAGCATTAATCCCGAAACCAATTCGCGGCGCATTACCCGCCACCAATCGGCAACAGTAACTTCGCCAAGGGCCATGGCCTGGATGATCAGTGTTGAAGCTTGCGAACCGCTATTGCCCCCGCTTGAAATAATTAATGGCAAAAAGAAAGCCAGTGCTACTACTATCCCTATCTCGTCGCCAAAATAGCCCATCGCGGTAGCGGTAAACATTTCGCCTAAAAACAGTACGATGAGCCAGCCTACACGCTTTTTTACAAGTCTGAATAAATTGATGTCCAGATATGGTTCGTCCAAAGCCTCGGTACCACCAATTTTTTGAATATCTTCGGTATATTCTTCGTTGGCTATCCAAAGTATATCATCAACCGTCACTATACCCAACAGTATATTTTCCTTATCGGTTACGGGCAGGGCGGTACGGTTATTCATCCTGAATACGTTAATTGCATCCTGTTGCGGGTCGTTGGCATTCAGGGCAATCAGGCGACCATCCATTAGCTCGCTTACCTTTGTCTCGGGTTTAACCAATAATATTTCGCGTATGCGGATATCATCCAGCAAAACACCGTTTTTATCAATTACATAGATAACATCTATCGTCTCGGAGTTTTTGCCGTAGCGGCGTATGTGGGCAAGCACTTTTTCCACATCCCATTCTTTTTTAACCGCAATATAATCGGGCGTCATCAAGCGGCCTATGCTGTCCTCTTCGTAACCCAATAACTGCAGGGCTTCCTTCCTGTCGTCGGGCGATAAGTGTTGAATTAGCTTTTGTACGGCATCGCCATGCAGCTCGCTAAAAAGAGCGGTACGGTCATCCGGCGGCAGCTCGTTTATAAGGCCGGCTATTCTTTTTCCGGAAAGTTTTTTGATGATGCGCTCCTGAGTTGGAAAATCGAGGATGCGAAATACATTAACCGCGCGATTAAGGGATAAGGTCTCAATAAATAAAACGCCTTGTTCGGGAAGTTCGCCTATCAGTTCTTCAACATCTGATATATTGAGGCTGTTCAAATATTCTTTTAGTTGGGTATTGTCGTTTTTTTCCAGCAGCACGTTTACTTGCTCAACCATTTCTTCCATAAAAGGCCTCCTTATATTTTACATCGGTTTGTTATTTTGTTTATTTCTACGGCGGCAAAAGTCGTATATTTTTCCGGATAATAAGGTAAATTATTCTGTTATCTTTGCGGACTTTTTGGTTCACTGGTTCATTCGTTCACTGGTTCATTGGTGTACAGTTTGCCAATGGAAAATTGACGTGCATGCCCGATGGTTGAGACAGTAAAAATACGGTTATCGAACATGCACCAATGAACTAATGAACCATTGAACTAATTAACTAAAGATAAAAACATGGGTTTACAATGTGGTATAGTAGGTTTGCCGAATGTGGGTAAATCAACACTTTTTAATTGCTTATCAAACGCGAAGGCGCAGGCAGCTAACTTTCCTTTTTGCACAATTGAGCCAAACGTGGGCGTTATTACCGTGCCCGATGAGCGTTTAACCAAACTTACCGAAATAGTGCAACCAAAAAACGTGGTGCCAAACGTTATTGAAATTGTGGATATAGCCGGCCTGGTTAAGGGTGCCAGCAAAGGCGAGGGTTTAGGCAACCAGTTTTTGGCCAATATCCGGTCAACCAATGCCATTATACACGTTTTGCGTTGTTTTGATGATGATAATGTGATACACGTGGATGGTTCTGTTGACCCTATCCGTGATAAAGAAATTATTGATACCGAACTGCAATTGAAAGATTTGGATTCTATAGAAAAAAAGATTTCCAAAATTGAAAAAATGGCCAAAACCGGCGGCGACAAGGAAGCTAAAAAAGCTTTTGATGTGCTCACGATTTACAAAAACCATTTGCTTTCGGGCAAGTCGGCCCGTACGGCGCCTGTTGCCGAAGAAGATCAGGAAGCTATTGCTGATATCTGGCTGCTTACCGCCAAACCGGTGATGTACGTTTGTAATGTTGACGAAAAATCGGTTAACACCGGCAACGCTTATGTCGACAGAGTTAAAGCCGCCGTGAAAGAAGAGGGTGCCGAAGTGCTGATTATATCGGCCCAAATAGAATCGGAAATTTCTCAACTGGAAACTTACGAAGAGCGTCAAATGTTTTTGGATGATTTAGGCCTGACTGAATCGGGTGTAAACAAGCTAATTAAAGCGGCTTACAAACTGCTTAATTTAGCTACTTACTTTACCGCCGGCGTGCAGGAAGTACGCGCCTGGACCATCACCAAAGGCTTCACCGCTCCGCAAGCTGCCGGTGTAATCCATACCGATTTTGAAAAAGGTTTTATCCGCGCCGAGGTTATTAAATACGAAGATTTTGTAAAATTCAATGGCTCGGAAGCTGTTATTAAAGAAAACGGCAAACTGGGCGTTGAAGGTAAAACTTATATTGTGCAGGACGGCGACATTATGCACTTCCGTTTTAATGTTTAGTGGTGGCCTTAGGGGCGATGAAGATATTTTGATGTACCGGCTCATCTTAGATGCGAAGCCGGTACATCGTTAGGAAAACGTTATTTTCCATCGGCGTAAGCCACCGCAATCTTCGAATCGGCCGTTCCGTAATACAAATACCACCTGCCCTTAAATTGAGTAAGGCCCTCCACAAAACATACCTGGTTTACCTGGCCTGATAGCTCATAAGGCTTCTCGGGTTTTATGAACCAGGTATTCATCCTTTTTACAATTTTTGTGGGATCGTTCTTATCAAACAGTACCTGCGCTGCTGCATAGGTTCCAACTGCCAACGTTTTATCACCGAATGATGGCTCATTGCGGCTATTATATATCAATACAATTCCTTTGTCGGTAAGCATTGCGGGTGGCCCTGATTCTACCAGATCACTGTCGAATTTACCTTCACGCGTAGGTAATACCACTTTTAGCTGTGGCATATTCAACGCCTGCGATCGTAATTTCACCGGCGGTTGTTCGCCCTGTTTCATTTCAACCGGGGTCCAGTTAATCAAATCGTCTGATTGGGCCGACCATATTTGGGTGTCGCCCCAATACATCCAATATTTTCCATTTACCTTAACGGCAACAGGTTGTCCATCTTTATAAATAGAAACTATCGAACCCGATTTGCTCCACTTTTCGGCGTATTTTCCGTTATAAGCTTTTGCAAATACGGAGCCGTATTTTTTCCAATGCAATAAATCGGTTGATGAAGCCACCAGTAAGCGGGCAATCGTCCCGTCGTAAGCGGTATAGGTCATATAATAAGTACCCAGGCTATCTTGTACTACACGCGGGTCCTCGCAGCCGCCCGGCCATTCTAATTTCTTAAAGGTATCGTTAGCCGGATAAAAAACCGGTTGCGGCATCCGCGAAAAATGGACGGCATCAGTACTAACCGCCAAACCAACCCTCGATGTTCCTGCTTTGTCTTGTGCACGGTATAACATGTACACTTTGCCGTTGCGTTTAACAATTGCAGGGTTAAACACATCCTTCTGTTCCCATAGTACTTGTTTTTTTAATATAGGGTCGATGAAGCTGCCGGTACCGGGTTTTAAAATCGGATTTACGCTATCTATCTTATTAAACGGAATAAGTGCCCAACTATCCGAATCCGGCTTGGATGAATCAGTCGTTTGCGTTGGATGGGTTGTACAACTATTGATGGTAAATAAAATTACCGCAGCAAATAAAAAAACATAACGCATAGCAGATGGGAAAATATAATTTAAATTAAAAAAGGTAGCCGGCTAACCAGCTACCTCACCACTAAATCAATTGTATATTACTCAATCTAAATCAATCAAATTTTGTAATATAAATATACGGTTTGCAAAATACGTTGTGTATTCCTCACAACACGTACACAATTTATATAATATAAATTTAAACAAAAATGAGGTTTATAAAACACAAAATACTATTAATCAGTAAATTACAAAATAAAAAATTTTGAAAAATATAGATATTATTTCTTTAACAATATTTCTTATTTTACTTTTTCATCACCAATTTCATCACAACAGAATCACCAACTACGCTACCAAATTTATTGGATACAACACAGGAGTTATGAAAATGTATGCCGCCATAAAAACGCGCCCAAACATTCTCGTTTGCAGCGGCTTTAAATGATGCAAACGACCTGCTTTTTATCCCAAATTCCAACTCAGAAGTATCTTTATAAGCTACATTATCACCCAAAACACTGGTAAGGGCTTCGGCCGCAGCGGCAGATATTGTACAATGTCCGCAAGTATATTCGGGGAATGGCGGTGTTTGCAAATGCGGACGCCAGTTAGCGTCAAAGTATTTGTCGATAACCGTTTCGGGCCTCGCAGTTTTATAGGTGTATTTAGCCGTCCACGATTCAATGAAGGCATCGAACAATGCGATAGATGTTTTTGCATAAGCACATACAGTGGTGTTAAAGTCGGCATGAACTTTTTCGGCACCGATGCCCACTATACTAAGCCAGTGCCCGGGAGGCGAAAACTTTTTGGTGATGAACATCACATGGCCCGATACATTTAACTTGCCGGGATTATCATCCCAAAAATCAGCAATATGGGCTTGCTCGGCATTTAAACTATCTACGGTGTTTTTTATATAAATCACCTCTTTATAATATTTACTGTCTTTATTCTTTACATCAAACACAGGCGGCGGTGGCACACTGTACTCTTTTGCATTGTGCATCACCATGGTGCGTATTTGGCTCCAATGCGGTTCAACTGCTTCCGAATAAGCGGGAGGCGTAGGCACCCAGCGCCCTGCCGAATCATTAATAGAAAATTTGGCGGCGCTACGGGTTTTTAAATAATTATCTTTTTTACTCCAGGCCATTATTGATTTGGCCACATCACCGGCAAATTTTTCAGAATTGGTAATCATTTCGCCAGGCATACCATGATCTACTGCAATTTGATGCAAGCTATCGGTATAATATTTTAAGCTTCCTTCGGGAAACGTTACCGCTTCACCCACTTTACAAAATGCCAGCAGCGAGGCATACTCATAATCAATACCTTCATTTACAGCAGGCTTGGCTACCTTTTTTAACCCATTAAGCTGGCCAGCGAGTGATTGGTACTTACCGGCGCTACCCGCTGCAATTACCTCATAACCTGCAATTGATGCATAAGCGTAATTACGCGATGCTACCACGGGCGAAAAATTATTGCCCATTACCACGCCATTTAACTCATGAACGGTGCGGCTATACAGGGTTGGATCGTGCA
>JABDBM010000057.1 GCA_013288685.1 Bacteroidota bacterium
GTCAAAATCGTGTGGGTCCAGTTCCAATTTGCCCGATTCAATTTTCGAGAAATCCAATATATCGTTAATCACATTCAGCAATGCTTCGCCGCTATGCAAAATAGTTTGCGAATATTCCTGCTGCTCGGGGGTTAACTCGGTTTCGTTTAAAAGTGTAGCCATGCCTAATACGCCGTTCATTGGGGTGCGTATTTCGTGACTCATAGTGGCTAAAAAAACGCTTTTAGCCTGGTTGGCCATTTTGGCTTCTATGCTGGCCTTCTCGGCTTCCTCGCGCGCCCGTTCGGCCTCCTGTCTTGATTTTCTTTCATCGATAGTCATCTGGGCCAATAGTTCCGTGCGCTCTTTCACTTGTTTTTCCAATACTTGCTCCCGCCGCTTTATGGCTCTTACCCGTGCCCTGAATATGCCATATATTGTACCGATAACACAAGCGATTACGATGGCTATAAACCACCAGGTTAACCAAAACGGCGGTATAATTACAATAACCAATGCATTTTTTACCGGCGACCAATAACCCGCGCTGCTTTTATATTTTAACTGAAAAGTATACGTGCCCTGTGAAAGGTTGGTATATGATGCCGTGTTGCGGCTGCCAACCATGTTCCATTCCGTATCAAAACCGTCCAGTTTATAGGCGTATTGCTTTTTATCCGCCGATCCATAATCAAGCGCCGCATACGCCAACGAAAAAGCGGACTGTTGGTGGGTGAGTGTTATGGTTTTAGTATCGGCAATATCTTGTTTTAGGGGGGAGGGATCGGCACTGTCTTTTGCAATAACCAATGGTTTATTAAACACCTCAAACGAAGTGATCACAACAGGCGAAAATGGAATAGGAGGTAATATTTGATTGGGATAAAACGCATTAAAGCCATTTATGCCGCCAAAATACAAGCGGCCGTCGCGCGCTTTTAATGCTGAATGGGGCTTAAATTCATCAGCTTGCACTCCATCTTCGGTAGTGTAGTTTTTAAAGGCTTTGGTTGCCGGGTTAAAAGACGCTATACCCCCATTTGTAGTTACCCAAAATTTACCATAGTTATCCTCTAAAATAGCATAAGCAATGTCGCTTGGCATTCCGTCCTTTTTTGTAAACACGGTAAAATGCTTTGTCGCAGGGTCAAACTTATCCAGCCCGGCAAGGGTACATAACCATAAATTACCTTTGCTATCCTCAAAAATATCGGTTACCCCGTTATTACTTAGGCTATTTCTTTTTTCATCATGTTTAAAATGAGTAAAAGTATTGGTCCTGCGATCCATCAGGTCAAGCCCGCCATCGGATGTTCCTATCCATAGGTTTTGCTTGCTGTCTTCAAATAACGAATAAATATAATCACTGGCCAGGCTTTGTTTATTATTAATGTCCATCCGGAAGTGCTGAAACGTATGGGTTGTTTTATCATAACTATTTAACCCGCCTCCAAACACACTAATCCATGTTTTCCCGTCGCGGGTATGTATAAGATTATACACGTTGTTACCGCTTAGACCGTTAGCAGCCGTAAAATAAGTAAACTTCCGCGTTTTGGGGTTTAGTACGCTGATGCCGTTTCCCCAGGTTCCTGTCCAAATATTACCATCCTCATCCTGGTTAACAATTAATACGTAATTGCCTGCTACCGTATTTTGTTTACCTGTTTCCTGCTTGTAATGGATAAACTCGCGGGTTTTTGGATCAAACTTATTTAATCCGCCGCCATCAGTGCCAACCCACACATTTTTGTGCTGATCTTCAAACAAAGCCAGCACAAAATTATTGGATAAGCTGGTTGGTGATGCATTATGCCGGTAAAGGGTAAAACTGGCGGTGGTTTTTTTAAACAAATTAATGCCGCCGCTGAAGGCGCCGAGCCACATATTGCCCAATCTGTCGCTGCAAATGGCGTAAATAGAGTTGCCATCAAGGCTGTTATTGTCAACCTCATCGTGTTGATAGTTATAAAAACGGCCGGTTTTGGTATCGAGAATAGAAAGCCCTCCATTTTCGGTGCCTATCCATAAGTTCCCGTTTTCATCTTTCTTTAAGCTATAGATGGTATTACTCGACAAACTGTTTGGGTTCTTGTCATCGTGCAAATAACGCTTGAAAACGCTGGTACGTTTATCGAATAAAAAAAGGCCCGCTTCTTGTGTCCCAATCCACAGCTGATTGCTATTATTGTCGATAACGCATATTACATTGTTGCCGGTAACAGTTTTTGTTGCAGGATCAACGTACGGCAACTTTGAAAATGTGTTGTTGTTTTTATTGTAACGAATTAACCCATTGGACGAAGTGCCCAACCAAACGTTGTTAAGTGAATCCACAAAAACGGTCCGCACATTATTGTCGGGAATGCTGTTGGGCGCATTTTTTATATTGATATGATGAAGGAAAATATTTTTTTTGATGTCAAAGCAATCCAGCCCGTCAGTTTGCGTAGCTATCCACAAAGAGCCATCATTATCAAATGCCAGGCGGTTTAATATATTGCTCGAAATACTGCTTGGGTTGTGGTCGTCGTGCTGGTAACGCGTAAACAAGCCTGTATTTCTGTTGTATTTATTTAAGCCATTTTGTGTGGCTATCCATATATTGCCCTGGCGGTCTTCGGCCAGATCGGTTATCATGTTATTGCTTAGGCTGTTGTTATCTTTGGCATCGTAGCGGTAAATGATGCATTTATAGCCATCATAGCGGTTTAAGCCATTGCGCGATCCAATCCACATAAAGCCCCGGCTATCCTGAATAATGGCATTGATATTAATTTGAGACAAACCCTCCTTAGTTCCGATATGCTCGAATTTAACCTGATCCTGCGAAAAAGCGCAATAGGGCAACAATGCAGTCAGCAGAAGTGCTGCAGAAACAAAAACAGTTATGATGCGCCGGGCATTTAACATTTTATAGGTGCAAAATTAGGTTATATTGGTTAAATACAACCGTTAATAGGTAAATAATGATATACAACTTAGTTAATACGTAATGCGCAGGGAAAGGTTTTGTTTGTTGGGGAATTGTACAGGAACAAATCAAGGTTCAAACTACTTCACCCTTTCCGCCACCGGCGCCAGCTCCTTCAATTCACTCGCTGGCTTATCCAGATAAAAATAGGCTGTTGCCGAATAATCATCCACGCGGTAAAAATTGGTCCAACCTTTGGGAAAATTCGCGTCGGTTAATACTATCGGATTGCTAAATAGCCGGGTAAAGCCCGTGTAATTGGCTACTGTTACAGGTACCAGCGGCACACCTTTTGCTGCTATGGCTTTTACCTCCGCATCCATGCCCCCGCCAATTTCCTGTATGGTGGCTTTGAAATTTTTATCAAAATAAATAGCATCCGGAATATGGAAACGGTAAAAGGCGTATTGTTTTTTGGCGGTGTCGGCAACGGTACAGCCCTGGTATAAATTAGTGAACGCGCCTTCGCCCCAGCCCGTGCCAATATAGTCTTCGGCGCCGGTGCCGTTTATGGTGGGATGGCTGGTATCACCATCAATATACATTTTCACTTCGCCCTCGCCCCACCAGGTGTTGCGGTACGCCGGGTCGACATTTACACCCACGTTTACACCCAAAAAGCGGCCCTTACCGGTAACACCGGGCAGTAGTTCAAAATCTTTACCCGGTTGCGATTGAATAGCCCTGTTCCAGCAGGCATGAAAATAGAGCATATCCGCTTCCGGTTGTGCCAGTTGTACATAATCGATATCAAAAAATAACGACCCCAGATCACTCTTGCTTTCGTTGCTGATAACCACTTTAGCGCCGGTTTTAAAAGGCATGGGGATATAACAATTAAAACTGCGCCCTTCAGGATCAGTAAATAATGCCGACTGGAAGGCTATCGGCCGGCCAAGTCCGGCGCAAAAAAAGTCGCCTAATGGCACATCAACCGCCGGTTTTGCATTGCCGTCCCAATACATCCGCAACCGCAACGAGCGCAGCATATTTGGCGAACGATCGGGTATGGTTAGCCATATCCGTTGTATAATACCTGCGGTGGTAATCTCGAGCAGCGTTTTACTTTCTCCCGCTTTTAGCGACTCAAAGGCATTGCCTTTTGCGCCATTGTTTGTTTTCCCACCGGCACCTTTTGCCCCATTTAAGTTTTCGAAACTACTGACGCGGGATTGCTGGCCCTTTGGCATGGAATACAACTGTTGGGCAGAAACTTTTTGGCCGATTAAAAGCAGGGCGGCAAGGGCCATGCGGCAAAATAGAGATTTGTGAGAATGCATTGGTAATTGGTTTACCGATAAAGGTAGTTATAAGTTGATTGGGTTTGAATAAGGTTGCCTGAATTTTTAAAACGCAAATCTTAGCTGATTACACTTTACGCAAGTCAATACTATGGTCGCCCCGGCGCGACGGGCGTTACCGGTCCCTGATAGATTTCACTTCTTCAGGGATGGTAAATTCATGCTTTTTTCGTCCTATCTTATGAGAATGACAAGGCCAAAAAGACAAACACTATCCGTTATTAATTGCAAAAGTTTGCAGTATAGATGTATATTCGTACTAATCCATCTAACACGTAAAGGAAGCCTTTACGAACAAGACACAAACGTAACAGATGAAAAAAATAAGCAGGCTTAAACAAAGTATGCTCTTTCTAAATGCGTCTTCTTACAAGCTTGGCAGTGTAGGTACTTGGAAAGATGCATTTTACAACCAAACCGAATCCACAGCCTTGATTGTTAATTGGTGCCTGTGGTTTTCTTTGTTCAGGTTGTTTTCTATAAACAATGATAAGCCTCTTGATGCAGACCTTCGAATCGTTTTACTCGCTACCCCGTTTGTTGTACACCTTGGTATTAATTTTATATTTTCGAACGATTTGAAAATAATAAAAGCCGATTACAAGCAATACTATCAAAATTACTGGTATTTGACGTATTGTATTTTTGCTGTGTTGTCAGTGATTTTTACATTGTATTATTTGTTCTGTTTATGGTAACCCCGCTACATCAATATTCTCCCCGTAATATCCGCCCTATCATCGGGCTTACCCTGTAGCCGGTTTACACTAAACAACGGTTTTATGGTTATTTTATCGCCGTCAAAAATACAGGTCAGGCTGTCGCCATGCACGGTTTCAATAAAACGCCAGCTGATCAGCAAGGTATTATCATTTTGCCAGCCTGCACTTGCTGCAACTATCGAATCAAAGTCAATACGTCGCAACGAGAATAATGAATGTGCCGATGGTTTCAAATTGCCTTTTCTTATCCAGGTATTAATGCCGTTGGTAATTACAATATCAGGTTTACCATCTTCTTTTAGCGTAAACACACATTTATCGCCGGTAAAACTGAATGTTACTGATTTAGCATTGAACGGATTTTTATCTAAGATGAACTCTTTCCCCGAAATTTTATCGACCAACGTCGAAGTAATTGCCAGTTGTGGCGGATCGTATTTTAATGATTTAAGCTGATTTAACAACAGCTGATGATCTGCCTGATTGGCAGCGAGCGCCATATTCTTCATTTCGGGCAGCAAAACATCCCAAACTATCTGCATCGTTTTTTTGGTGTCGATGCTTTCGCTGGTGATGGCTACCACGGCATCAAGTTCGGGGAATACCATACTGAATTGTCCGAATGCGCCATCGGCCCTGAAACCGCCCGGAGGGTTTAGCCAAAACTGGTAACCATAGCCGTAGCCCCAACTGCTATCATTTTTACCATTGGATATTTGTTTGGATGATGCTTGCGCCACCCAATCGCTGCTGATTACCTGCTTACCGTTCCACATCCCTTTTTGCAGGTAGAGTTGGCCAAATTTGGCAATATCTTCGGTAGGCATGCGCAGGTGCGATGCACCCATATTAATACCTTCCCAGTTTTCGCCCCAGGTGGTATTGGTAATATTGAGGGGTTGATATAAGCGCGGCCTTAAATATTCGTGTGCAGTTTGGCCCGTTAGTTTTTTTATGATGGCGCTCAGCATAAAGCTGGCGCCCGAGTTATACATAAACTGACTGCCAGGGGCAAACACCACCGGCAAACTTAAAAAGGTTTTTTCCCAGGGGACGCCTGCGGGCGACGCTTCTAAAATCAAAATAGAATCCTTACCGTGCCCTACAGACATGGATAGTAAATGCCGTACTTTTAAAGCTGCCAGGTTTTCGCTGACTTCAGCAGGCAAATAATCAGGAAAAAATTTGATGATTGGATCGTCTACCGACAGTAAGCCTTCAGAAACCGCCAGGCCAATAGCCGTACCCGTAAAACTTTTGCTTAGCGAATATAACTGCTGCCGATGTTCGGATGAATAGGGTGCCCACCAGCCTTCGGCAACTACATTACTATGGCGCAATATCATCAGGCTATGAAACTCTTGCTTGCTATCGCGTATAGCATCCAAAAACCTACTAATGGCCGCTGAGGAAATACCCTGCGTTTCGGGGGTACTCCGGGGTAATTTAAATGGTTTTGCGGCGCTGTTATTACCATAAGTTAATACCGATGGAAACAAGCCAAAACCGGCGGCCATCAAACCGGCGTTTTTGATGAATATTCTTCTGCTGGGCATTGGGCAACTATTTAGGCGTGAATAATGTAAAGTGAAATTAAATGAAATTGCCGGTAAATGGACTCAGCTTACGTCTATTTTTAGCCCATGAAGTACAAATGAAGTAATTGCACGAACCAGCTCCCGTCAAAGAAGGATTAATGAATAGGGTATAGGTTTACGTTGCAGCTACAAGCGCCTAATTCATTAAAAACCAAAATGGCCGCCGGAAAACCCCGCGGCCATTTAATTACCTTTTGTGCGCAACAACATGGTGTGGTGGTACATGGCGTTTTTTTACCACATGATGCCTTTTGTGATAATGACGTTTTTTGGGGTGCCGGGGTTGGGCGCCTGCCGCGCTGTAGCAAAACACAGCTATCAGTACAACTACTAATACTTTTAAAGCTTTCATAAATAATGGTTAATAGATTTGTGACTATTTTTAACAATTATACTACAATTACCTTTACTTGTATATGGCACTACGGCTAATAATTTCAACATTGCTGTAATACTTTTATTACACGCTGCGTAAGTATATATGCATAAAATTGTTACATTGATTTTACCTTAAAAAGAGCGTATAAAGGTTTATTTTCTTAATTATGCTTTGATTTTAACTTAAAGTCATGTAATTTCCTCCCATTAACCTGAATTCATGAGAAAACCTATCTGCTTGTCGTTCCTGATATGCTTCTTTACTATGTTTTATAGTATAGCATCGCTTGCGCAACCTACTCCTGCCGACAGTAGTTCGCAGCAAAATGCGTTCAATAATGCTGTCAGTCTTTTTTACAGCACTATTGGTAATCAGTCGCCCTTATTTAACGGCCCCGAATATTATTATTACGATCCCCTTATTAAGGGTAACGCTTATTTTTTGGATGTAAACGCCTTTACTCCCGGGACTATTTATTACGATGGTGCATCATATTCCGGTGCGCCGATGTTGTACGACACTTATAGCGATAAGGTGGTAGTGCTGTTATACAACCATTTCTCAAAGTTTTCATTGGTGAACTCGAAAGTTAAAAGTTTCGATTACCTGGAACATCACTTCGTTAATATCAACCAGGATACACTGGCTATTACATCCGAGCTAAAGTCGGGCTATTACGACCAGCTATATGGCGGCAAGACCGAAGTATTGGTTAAGAGATACAAAGATATCCAAACTACCAACGGCAGCGCTACCAATGGCTCTGAGAGTTATTTTAACACCAAGAAAGAGTATTATGTAAGGAAAAATCATGCCTATTACAGTGTTGGCGGCGAAGGATCAATGCTGGATATTTTAAAAGATCACAAAAAAGAGCTGCAGCAGTACATAAAAGCTAATAAGATCAAATTTCGGAGAGAACCCGAAGAAGCTATGGTCAAAATCGCATCTTATTACGACCAATTAACTAAATAGTATGAGAAAAATTTACCTTTTAGGTTTTTGCTGTTTGTTTTTTTTACAGATGGCCCTGGCGCAGCAAAGCGCCGTAAAACTAATAAGTGCAAACTTACAGCAAGCTACCATAGCACAGTTTGTTAGCGATATTGAATCAAAAAGCAGCTATCATTTTTTTTATGATGTTACGCAGTTTGATAGTTTGAAAATTACGCTGCAGGTGGTTGACAAACCCATTGAAACTGTTTTAGATATGGCGTTTAAAAACACCGGCTTTAATTATAGTATAGCCGATAACGCCGTGTTTTTAACCAAAGGCCGCGCGTTGCGCGCCGATTTGGCGGTAGGGTACACAACCATTACGTCAGCACAGCCGGCACAAACCAACACTGTTGTTGATTATACGGATGATAAAGACAAAAAAGTACCCGATGCCACAACCGAAAACAAGCTTTATGAAATTGGAACGCGAACCAATAGTATAAAAGAGGGCAAGGCTTTGCTCTCCGGCTATATACGCAATATTAAATCGGGCGAGGCGGTTGTTGGCGCCAGTATTTATGTGGCCAGTACAAAAACAGGCGTAGCCAGTGATGCTTTTGGTTATTTTACTTTAAGCTTACCGCGTGGCAGGCATACCTTAAACATTCGCGGTTTGGGTATGAAAGATACACGCAGGCAAATTATCCTTTATTCGGATGGCAAACTCAATATCGAACTGCAGGAACAGGTAAACAGTTTAAAAGAAGTTAAAATATCGGCCGATAAGGTGGCCAACGTGCGTAGCGTTGAATTGGGTGTAACCCGCATGGATATTAAAAACATTAAACAAATACCTACCGCATTTGGCGAGGCTGATGTTTTAAAAGTGGTTTTAACCCTCCCGGGCGTTACATCTGTAGGTGAAGCAACCACAGGCTTTAACGTTCGCGGCGGTGCGGCCGATGAAAACCTGATATTGCTGGATGGTTCAACTATTTACAATCCGGCCCACTTTTTTGGTTTTTTTGCCGCCTTTAACCCCGACATTGTAAAGGATATTGAGCTTTATAAAAGCAGCATCCCCGAAAAATTTGGCGGGCGTTTATCGTCGGTATTGGACATTACCAACCGCGAGGGTAATAAAAAGATATTTACCGGTTCGGCAGGTATAGGTTTATTAACCAGCAGGCTTAACGTGGAAGGCCCAATCATCAAAAATAAAACATCATTTATATTTGGCGGGCGTACTACTTATTCCGATTGGCTGCTGCATTTATTGCCCGAAGCATATAAGCATAGTTCGGCCTCTTTTTACGATTTGAACCTGGACATTACCCACCAGATAAACGATAAAAACAACCTGTATCTGTCGAGCTACCTTAGTAAAGACAAGTTCAAATTAAACAGCGATACTGCCTATTCATATAGCAACAAAAGTTTGATATTAAAATGGAAGCACAATTTTAATAATAAACTATACAGCGTAATAAGCGGCGGAACCGATAATTACCAATACGATATAAACAGCACGGACAACCCTATAAACGCGTTCGATTTGGCATTTCATATTAACCAAAGCACGTTTAAAACCGACTTTACCTACTATGTAAGCAACAAACACACGCTTAGCTTTGGGGTAAACTCCATTCTTTATCATATTGACCCGGGTACTTTTGAACCCGATGGTGTAAAATCATTAGTATTACCACAGGTAGTAGCGCGCGAGCAGGCCCTTGAAAGCGCCATATATTTGGGCGATAAATATGATATAACACCTGAACTTACCATAAGCGCAGGCATCCGATACAATATTTACAATTACCTGGGTGCGCAAACTATTGACCGTTATGCGCCAAATTTACCGCGGCAGCCAGTAAACGTGTTAGATAGTACCAGCTACGCGGGCGGAAAAGTAATTAATACTTATGCGGCGCCCGATTTCAGAATATCGGCCCGTTACATATTAAATGATAATTTATCGGTAAAGGCCGGGTATAATACTTTACACCAGTATATCCATTTACTTTCTAACTCTACCTCTATTTCGCCAACCGATATTTATAAACTAAGTGACCCTAATATTAAACCAGAACATGGTGATCAGATATCGTTAGGCTTCTTTAAAAACGCGGCGGCCAATACCATCGAAATGTCGGTTGAAGTATATTACAAACGTTTAAGAGACTACCTGGATTATCGCAGCGGCGCCGTATTGCTGCTCAATCAGCATATCGAACAGGATGTGATTAA
Organism: Bacteroidota bacterium; assembly: GCA_013288685.1. GTDB lineage: Bacteria > Bacteroidota > Bacteroidia > Sphingobacteriales > Sphingobacteriaceae > Mucilaginibacter. The sequence continues at coordinate 10,143 of JABDBM010000057.1, forward strand.
TACCCAGGGCAAGGCTTATGGCGCAGAGTTTTTAATTAAAAAAACAGCAGGTAAGTTAAACGGATGGATAAGTTACACCTACTCGCGCACTTTTTTAAGGCAGGATGACCCTAACGCCGGCGAATTTATAAACGAAGGCAAGTATTACCCGGCCAATTACGACAAGCCAAACTCTTTTAACTTTACCGGTAATTACCGTTTTACCCATCGTTACAGCGTTTCGCTGGATATAGCCTACAGTACGGGCCGGCCTATTACATTGCCTATTGCCAAATATGACTATGCCGGTTCGGAAAGGGTGTTTTATTCGGACAGGAACGCGTACCGGATACCCGATTATTTCCGGTCCGACTTTTCTATTAATATAGAAGGGAACCATAGGGTACACCAGTTAACCCACAATTCGTGGTCGATAGGTGTATATAATTTAACAGGCCGTCAAAATGCGTACTCCACTTTCTTCACCGAACAAAGCGGTGTTATTAGTGGTTATAAGTTGTCCATTTTTGCATCGCCTATTCCATATATTAATTATAACATTAGATTTTAACAGCTTTAGCCCCTTTTATTGAAGTATGGATATGTGGAAAAAAGTAGGATTTATTTTAGTGATTTTTATGTCGTGCAAAAAGCCATATAATCCGCCAATTGTCGCCTCAAACACCAATTACCTGGTGGTTGAAGGGGTTGTAAACAGCGGGGCCGACTCAACAATAATTAAATTGAGCCGCACAATTAATATCTCGCAAACTGTGAATGTTGCCGCCGAATTACACGCGCAGGTATCGGTGGAGAGCGACCAAAATGCAAGTTATCCATTGCAGGAAAACGGCGGTGGCAATTATGTTTCGGCCGGCTTAAATCTGGATAACAGCCGCAAGTACCGGTTGGATATAAAAACGGCGAATGGAAAATTGTACCAATCTGATTTTGTGGCAGTGGTAAACTCCCCGGCAATTGACAGTATCAATTTCCAGGTTGAAGCTAATGGCGTTAACATATACGCAAATACACACGACCCGAAAAATAACACCCGTTATTACCGTTGGGACTACCAGGAAACCTGGGTAATCCGCTCAAATTTCACCTCGTATTTCAAATCGAATGGTGACACGGTTTTAGGCCGCGATCTTTCTACCGACGATATCTCCGTATGCTGGCAAAACCACACCTCGAGCACTATTATTTTGGGGTCTTCGGCTAAATTATCAAATGATGTGATTTTTAATAATCCAATTACATTTATTGGTTCCACATCCGAGAGGATCGGATCAAAATACAGCATCCTGGTAAAGCAATATGCCCTAACCGGCGATGCCTTTGCATTTTGGCAAAATTTAAAAAAGACATCCGAGCAATTAGGCAGTATTTTCGATGCCGAGCCGTCGCAAATCAGCGGGAACATCCATTCGGTTTCAAATCCCTCCGAACCAGTTATCGGTTATATAAGTGTTGGCAGCGTTAGCAGCCAACGCTTATTTATAGCCAACCAGCAATTACCTGCATGGTTGCCCACAAACCCTTATCCCGAATGTAAATTGGATACGTTTTTATATGTGTATTACTCCCCGGGGAGCAAGACACCTGTAAACCAGGTTAATGAATCTCTTAATTATCTTATCGGGCACGACCCTGATCCTTCTATACCAGTGCTGGCCATCGGCCGGCCGGGTTCGCCGCCAATTGGTTATACCGGTTCATCACCTATGTGTGTGGACTGTACTTTAAGGGGATCGAACAAAAAGCCTGCTTTTTGGAAATAAAATAACAACCATGAAAACATGGAGTGTAATTATATGGATGATTATTCTTTTTGCGGGATGCAGAAAGGTTTATAACCCTGCGCCTATTAAAACAAATTACAATTACCTGGTTGTTGAAGGAACAATTAACAATGGCGATACCACTTTCATTAACCTGAGCCGTACGGTTACCCTTTCGGGCCAAACCCGTCTAAGTCCCGAACTGAACGCTGCAGTAACTGTTGAAAACGACCAAAGCACAGGCTATACACTAACCGAAACAAAAAAGGGCATTTATTTTTTAGCGGGCGTAACGCTCGACGTGAACCGTAAATACAGGTTACGCATAAAAACGATCAATAACCAGGAATATCTATCGGATTTTGTTGCTGTAACTAACTCGCCGCCTATTGATAGTATTAGTTACGCCATTGAGAGCAATGGGATACAAGTTTATGCAAACACGCACGATCCTAAAAACAATACCCGGTATTACCGTTGGGCTTATAACGAAACCTGGCAAATCCATTCTATTTTCGATTCATTTTTTAAATCGAACGGCGATACGGTATTATTTCGCGATTTGGTGAACGACGATATTTATACCTGCTGGCAAACCGATACATCAAGCACCATTATTTTAGGATCATCGGCCAAACTTACCAACGATGTGATTTACCAAAATCCGGTTACTTTTGTACCCTCCACCTCGGTAAAATTGGTTACCGGTTACAGTATCCTGGTAAAGCAATATGCTATAACCGGCGATGCCTATACCTTTTGGGGAAATCTTAAAAAAAACACGGAGCAATTAGGGTCTGTTTTTGATGCGCTGCCCACGCAAATTAACGGCAATATACACTGTATCAGCAATCCATCGCTGCCCGTTATTGGCTATATTAATGCGGGCTCGGTTACTACCAAACGCATATTGATCCATAACCGCAATTTGCCCGCCTGGCTGCCGCCGCCAATACTGTACGACCTTTCCGACAGCTGTGGCTATGTTGCATGTTTGTATAAATATGTGGCACCGGGTTCGGGCATTACTGTTAACCAGGTTGATCAGTTGATTAATTATAATAAAGGCGCCAAATACCCTTTAATACCAATTGATGTTATTAAGCCTCCGGGTGCTCCGGCTCCTATAGGCTATACCGCTGCGTTCCCGATATGTGTTGATTGTACGCTGAGGGGCACCAACAAAATGCCCCCGTACTGGAAATATTAAACAAATGACAAAGTCCGTGCAATATTGGTTTTTAGCATGCTTGCAGGATACAAAAAAAGATAGGGTATTATTATTCGAACCGCGATTTGGCGGATTACACCATACGCCTCCGCCATTTTGGAAATAAATTTGAATAGTGAAAAAAATGATATTGGCATCTATTTTGGCTGTTATAATAACAGGATGCCGGGAAACCTACAACCCGCCGGCCATTACTGCGCCCGATAGTTATTTAGTTGTTGAAGGCACCATCAATAGCGGGGCCGACTCAACCATTTTCAGGTTAAGCCGTACAGTTAACCTTTCGGCCACAAATACATCAAATCCCGAAAGGTTGGCAAGCGTAACTGTTGAAAGCGATGCCGGAGCCGGCTTTAAGCTTGCCGAAATACGCGATGGTTATTATGTGACCGAGGCACTAAATTTGGATAATTCGAAAAAATACCGTTTACGAATTGAAACAACCGATAGCCGGGAGTACCTTTCGGATTTTGTGCCGGTAACGCCAACACCGCCTATTGATAGCGTTGGCTTCACCGTGTTAAATAATGCAATGCAAATTTACGTGAACACACACGACCCGGCCAACAAAACCCATTACTACCGCTGGAGTTACGAGGAGACCTGGAAATTTCACGCACAATATGTGTCGGATTATATAACCGACGGGGCAGAGATAATTGGCCGGCGGCCCAACCAACAAATTTACTATTGTTTTACCGGCGATGTTTCGAGCGATATAGTTTTGGGTTCATCAGCCAAATTAACGCAGGATATTATTTACCAGGCCCCGTTAACACAAGTTGCCCCGACATCCGAAAAAATAGAATTGGAATACAGCATATTGGTACATCAGTACGCCTTAACGGCTGATGCCTTTAAATTCTGGGGTAATCTGAGGCAAAACACCGAAAACTTGGGCGGCATTTTTTCAAGGCAGCCGTCGCAAGTTAATGGCAATATTCATTGTACCAGCAACCCGGCCGAACCGGTGGTTGGTTATGTGAGCGCCAGTACAGCGCAGTCCAAACGGATATTTATTTCGAGCGGTCAATTGCCGTTGTCGTGGCGTCCATCGTATCCCTATACCTGCAGCCTTGATTCGGTCTTGTTTAGTGATCCAAAATTTGGCGACGACGAGGTAGCCAAACAGTTAATTCCAATCGGCGGCTCGTTGATACCCACACAAAAGCTTTATATAAATGGCATGCCGGCGGGCTTCCTGGCGTCGTATATTGAATGTGTGGATTGTAGTATTCGCGGCACTAAAATACAGCCAGTTTTTTGGAAAGAGTAGAAAGATAATGGTATCCTAATATGAAAAGGAATTATATTTTATTGGCTTTAATTTTTCCGGCTTTGGCCTGCAAAAAGCCATATAATCCGCCGGTCATCAAATCGGCCTATAGCTACCTGGTGGTTCAGGGTGTAATAAACAGCGGCGCCGACTCCACCATTATTAATTTAAGCCGTACCGTTAATGTTTCGAGCAATACAACATTTAACCCCGAGTTGAATGCCACTGTGACGCTGGAAAGCGATAAAAATAATACCTGGCAACTCACCGAAACCCAAAACGGCAATTATGTTACTGTGGGTTTAAACCTGGATACGACACGGCAATACCGTTTGCGTATAAAAACGGCAAATAATCAGCAATACCTTTCTGATTTTGTACCTGCTAAAGGTACACCTGCAATAGACAGCATCGGGTTTAATGTAACAACGGCGCCAGATACCGGCGTACAAATTTATGCCAATGCGCACGATCCTAAAAACAGCACCCGCTATTACCGCTGGGACTATGAAGAAAACTGGGAATACCATGCCAAATATCTTTCTAATTTAATTAAACTCGGCAACGGTATAGCAGCCAGGCCGCCCGAAGATTACATCTACTATTGTTATCAGCATGATGTTTCGAGCACCATAGTTTTAGGCTCAACCGCTAAACTGGCGCAAGATATACTTTACCAAAGCCCCATTATTTTTATTGGCGCCCAGTCCGAAAAAATAGAAACCAAATACAGCATCCTGGTTCATCAATATGCCTTAACGGCAGAGGCATTTACTTTTTGGCAGAGCCTGAAAAAAAACACCGAGCAATTAGGTAGTATTTTTGATGCCGAGCCATCGGCAACGGTTGGCAATATACACAACATCAGCAACCCGGCTTTACCAGCATTGGGTTATTTAAGTGTTAGTACAGTTCAAACAAAAAGGGTATTCATTGCTAACAATCAGCTGCCGCGGTGGGAACCACGCTACCCTTACGTTTGCGGCAAGGATACAGATAGCGGTGCCGGCGACGTTCCGATAGATATAGCGGGGGGATCGCTCCAAAATCCAACAGGGATTTATTGGTCTAACGAGCCATGCACTGATTGTTCCATAAGGGGTTCGTTAATTCCTCCACCATTTTGGCCAAAATAGCTATGAAAAAGGTTTTATATTTTTTTTGTTTGATACTTGAAGCTGCAGCTTGCAAAAAGGTATATAATGTGCGGGCCATTGGGAGCAATTATAACTACCTTGTTGTTGAGGGCCTAATAAATACCGGCGCTGATTCAACGCTGTTTAAATTAAGCCGAACAGTAAATATTGCGGCAAAAACAACTAACAGCCCCGAATTAAATGCACAACTGATAATTGAAGACAATAAGAGTAATAGCTATCCGCTTTACGAAAACGGCAGCGGGAATTACGGGGCCGCCTCTTTAAATTTGGATTACACCCGTAAATATCGTTTACGAGTAAAAACAGCTGATGGTAAGACTTATCTTTCGGATTTTGTTGAGGCGCGGGTGACACCGCCGATTGACAGTTTGGGTTACAGCATTCAGCCTAACGGATTACAGGTTTATTTAAACGCGTACGATCCAACTAATAATACCCGTTACTACCGCTGGGACTATTCGGAAACCTGGGTGTTTTATTCAAAATTTTCATCCTATTTCAAATTAGTTGATGGTATACCTGCAGCCCGGCAGCTACCACAAGAACAGGTAACACAATGCTGGGGAGCAGACTCGTCGACAACTTTGCTGCTGGCTTCCACATCTGGGCTGTCAAAAGATATAATAAGTCAGCAAAATATTGTGGCCCTGCCGTCAACGTCCGAGAAACTGCAATCGAGGTATAGTATATTGGTTACGCAATATGCTTTAACTAACGATGCTTATGCTTATTACCGCGATTTGAAAAAAAACACAGAGGATTTGGGGGATATATTTGGCAATTTACCCTCATCGGGGCTAACCGGCAATATACACAACATCAACAATTCCACTGAACCGGTAATTGGCTATGTTACAGCAGGTACGCGTACACAGAAAAGAATTTACATCAACAACCGCGACTTACCGGCATGGCGCACCATTACTTTTTATGATACTTATGGCTGTGCTGCCGATACTGCCACAGTAAAAAGTGCCGACGCGTATCCTTTTTACTATGGTGGTAATCCGCCGGCTTATTTGCCAACCAACTCGCCCAATTTTGCTGCTTTTGATATTTGCGTTGATTGTACTTTACGGGGCACAAATAAACAACCTAAATTTTGGAAATAATGAGCATACGCTATGAGAAAACCGCTTTCATTTTAACCCTGTTAGTTTTAATAGGGTGCCGCAAACCTTATGATCCACCGGTTGTACAAACCGACCATCAGTACCTGGTGGTTGAAGGTTTGATAAACACCGGCACCGATTCAACTATTATTAAACTTAGCCGTACGGTAACGCTAAAATCAAAATCAACCGTCAGACCCGAGATGGGCGCCATGGTCACAGTTGAAAGTGATCAGAACGGCAGCTATCCCTTAACTGACGCCGCAAATGGCAACTATGTTTTTCCGGGGTTAAATCTGGATAAAACCCTGCAATACCGCCTGCGCATACACACCACCGATGGCAATACCTATTTAACAGATTTTTGCACCGCCAAAATAACCCAGCCTATCGACAGTCTGGAGGCCATTATAAAAGACGACGGCATTGATATTCGTTTGGATACACACGACCCCACCAATACCTCGCGGTATTACCGTTGGAAATACGAAGAAAACTATCGTTTCCATGCTTACTACGATTCATATTTTATGGTGGTAGACAACCAGGTAGTATCCCGGCCGGCAGATAAGGACGAATATAGTTGTTTTGGTGCCGATACCTCAACTACGCTCATTTTAAACACAACCACCAAACTATCGCAGGATGTGGTGTATCAAACGCCTATAACTTTTGTTCCTTCCACATCCGAAAAAATAGAAACTACCTATAGCATTCATGTTACCCAATATGCATTAACCGCCGATGCCTATAACTATTATACACAGCTCGAAAAAAACTCACAGCAGTTAGGGAGTATTTTTGATGCGCAACCATCAGAGTTACCCAGCAATATACATTGTATCAACAACCCCTCTATTCCGGTCATCGGGTATATAACCGCAGGTACCTATAGCGAAAAACGGATTTTTCTCCAAAATCACGATTTGCCGGCCTGGCTACCCATGACCATTTACGATACCTATGGGCAACACGGCTGCGAATATCTGACGCAAGGCGTGTCAAAACCGGCGGATATTGTATGGTGGAACCAGGGTACGCCGCCATTTTACACACCAACGGTAAAGCCCGAGGCATGGGCGGCTACCATTTGTGTGGATTGCACTTTACGCGGCACAAAAGCACCGCCACCATTTTGGCCCAAATAAAAGAGATGCTATGAAAAAGACATTGTATATCTTAACCCTCTCCATTTTAGCAACGGCCTGCCGTAAGCCTTATGACCCGCCGGTCGTTCAAACTGATCATCGATTCCTGGTGGTTGAGGGCTTGATAAATACCGGAAGCGACTCAACCATCATTAAATTGAGCCGTACGGTAAATATCAAATCGGCGTCAACTATAAGGCCGGAATTGGGTGCTACTGTTACAGTGGAGAGCGATCAGAATAATAACTATCCGTTAAATGATGCCGCCAATGGCAATTATGTTTCGGCAGGTATAAATGCCGATCCTAAACAAAAGTACCGGTTACGTATACATACTACTGATGGCAACACCTACCTTTCCGACTTTTGCGAAGCCAAAATAACCCAGCCCATTGACAGCATTGAAACTACTATCAAAACCAATGGAGTTGATATCCGTTTGGATACACACGATCCCACCAACACCTCGCGTTATTACCGTTGGAAATACGAAGAAAATTACCGCTTTCATGCTTATTTCGACTCGTATTTTATGGCGGCGGGCTACCGAGTTATATTCAGGCCTGCGGATAAAGACATATACGGCTGTTTTGCCGCCGATACCTCAAGTACGATTATTTTAAACTCTACTGCTAAGTTAGCGCAGGATGTGGTTTATCAAACCCCTATAACCTTTGTACCCTCAACATCTGAAAAGCTGGAAACAACCTACAGTATACATGTTACCCAGTATGCATTAACTGCTGATGCTTACAATTATTACACGCAGCTTCAAAAAAACACCCAGCAGTTGGGGAGTATTTTTGATGCACAACCTTCGCAATTAGCCAGTAATATACACTGTATCAATAATCCATCTATACCCGTTATTGGATATATCACAGCCGGCACTTATAGTGAAAGGCGAATTTACATTCAAAACCACGATTTACCCGCATGGGTGCCTGTTACGTTTTATGACAGCTATCAATATTACGGATGCGGATATTTCGTTCAAAATGTAAGTACGCCAGAACAGTTTCAATTTTGGAATCAGGGTAATCCCCCGTTTTATACACCAACGATCGATACTGTTACCTGGGCGCCCACCATTTGCGTGGACTGCCGTTTGCGCGGATCATTAACGCCACCGCCGTTTTGGCCGAAATGATTTTTACTGCATAACAAATATTTTACAAGCAATATGTTCAAAAATCGTATATTTAAAGTTACTAAAACCAGATTATAAATCATGAGCAATACCCACCGCGCCATCCTACGGGCTATGTTGTTAACGTCCGTACTTTGCCTAATATTCGGCAGTAGTAAAGCACAGGTTATACAGGAAGTGCAAAACAGTTTTAATTTGTACAAGCAAAGCTCATTACAGGAAAAAATATTTGTACATACTGATAAAAACGTATACCTCCCCGGCGAGATTGTTTGGTTTAAAATTTATTGTGTTGATGGCAATGATCATAAACCATTAAATTTAAGTAAGGTGGCGTATATCGAATTGCTGGATAATAGCCAGTCGGCCATTATCCAGGCTAAAATTCTATTAAAAAATGGCATGGGCGATGGCTCATTATACGTGCCGGTAACGGTAACCAACGGCAATTACAAGCTAAGGGCCTACACCAACTGGATGAAAAATTTCAGTCCGGATTTTTATTTCGAAAAAGCTATAACACTGGTAAACCCATTGCGGTCGCCTGATATTGGGGCCCGTACAGCGGCTGCCCCATCGTACGATATTCAATTTTTTCCGGAAGGCGGCAATTTAGTAAGCGGCATTGCCGGCAAGGTGGCTGTTAAAGCTGTTGGCGCCGATGGAAAAGGAGTGGACATTAAAGGCGCTATTTTTGATAATCATAACGATACTGTTGCGCGTTTCAGTACGTTAAAATTTGGCATGGGTAGTTTTTCCTTTACGCCGGCGGCTAATAATTTTTATAAAGCATCCATCCGCATCGGCAACAACAGCCCAATCATAAAAGATTTACCCGAAGTGAGTAGCCAGGGTTATGTAATGACGGTAACCGACGACGGCAGTGCACAATTAAATATATCTGTAAAAACAAACAGCGGCGATGGCAGTGTATACCTTTTTGCCCATACCCGCCAGCTGGTAAAGGCCGCCGAAAGTGCCTTAGTTAACAATGGCACGGCAATTTTTAAGATCAACAAAAACGAACTTGGAGAAGGTATATCGCATCTCACTGTTTTTAACAACAACAAACAACCGGTTTGCGAACGCCTGTACTTTAAGCGCCCGGTGCAGAAACTATTTATTGAGGCAAGCGCCGATGATAAGCAATATGGCACTCGTAAAAAAGTAAGTGTAAGTGTTTCGGCCAAAGATGCTGCCGGGCAGGCGCTAAACCCGAATCTTTCGCTATCGGTTTACCGGGTTGATTCATTGCAAGGGGTTGATAACGATGATATTTTTAGTTATTTATGGTTAAATTCCGAATTGAAGGGAAACGTTGAATCGGCCGGATATTACCTTAAAAACGCCAATGCCGAAACGGATGAAGCACTGGATAACCTGATGCTTACGCAGGGCTGGCGACGGTTTCAATGGAACCAGGTGCTAAACAACCGCCGTCCTGAATTTGCCTTTTTGCCCGAATACCGTGGCCATTTGGTTACTGCCAAAATAATAAATACCGAGAGCAATACCCCCGCAAAAGGCATCGTGACCTATATGGGGATACCTGGCCGCAGGGTGCAGCTATATGCTTCAAGCAGCGATTCGCTTGGTCACCTTTTATATAACACAAAAGATTTTTATGGCCCCAACGAAATAATAGTGCAAACCAATCCATTGGTTGACAGTAGCTACCGGATTGATGTAGCCAGTCCCTTTTCGGAACAATATTCAAAAACGGTATTGCCCAAGTTTTATGTTAATAACACCATGCTTAGTTCATTAAAGGCGCACAGCATAGGCATACAGGCACTCAATATTTACTCGGGCAGTAGCATTAAACGTTTTTTTGACCCGGTGGTTGACAGCAGCGCTTTTTTCGGCAAGCCTTATAAAAGATACAAACTCGATGATTTTGTGCGTTTTACCACCATGGAAGAAGACTTACGTGAATACGTATCTGAAGATAATATCGTTCAGTCGCATGGCCATTTCCATATCAAAGTATTGAACGATCGCGGCTTTCTGGATGGCGACCCGCTTGTTTTGGTTGATGGTATCCCTGTATTTAATATAGATAAAATAATAGGAATTGACCCGCTGAAAGTTAGAACTTTGGATGTAGTGCGCGAACGTTATTTTTATGGCCCGGCCAGCGCCGAAGGCATATTTAGCTTTGTTACCTATAAAGGTGATTTAGGCGGTGTGGACCTCGACCCACATGCCGTAGTAATTGACTACGAAGGCTTGCAAATACACCGTGAATTCTATTCGCCGGTTTATGATACCCGCGATCAGGCCATCAGCAGAATACCCGACTTCAGGAATTTATTGTACTGGTCGCCACAGGTGGATGCTTTGGGTAAGGATGCGGCATCATTTTATACCTCGGACCAACCCGGCAAATATGTTGGCGTTTTACAGGGGATAACCGATAGCGGCAAAGCGGGCAGCCAGTATTTTAGTTTTGATGTGAAATAAGTTTTTAATGAAATTTAAGTTTTTTTTGAGTCTTGCCATTGTTGCAAGCGTTTCCGGGATGAACCAGCGTTGCTTTTCGCAACATTTAAAATATATTAAACCACAAAAGGAGTTGCTCAACACCATTGATCAAAACCTTAAAGATGCGGACAACCAGTATAAATTAATGGCCAAACAACTGGCCGACACCGGGCTATTTCCTAAAAACTATGATCCTGCTAAAGAAAAATTTAACACCAGTAAATCCGACTGGTGGTGCAGCGGCTTTTACGAGGGAACCTTATTTGATTTGTACGAACAAACCCACGACCCGCAACTGTTAACCGAAGCTAACCACATGCTGACCAGCATGGCCAAAGAGCAATATAATACACATACCCACGATTTGGGCTTTATGATGTATACCAGTTTTGGCAACGCCAATCGCCTGGAGCCAAAGGCCGAATACAAACAAATACTATTAAACAGCGCACGTTCCCTGTCAACCCGTTTTAATCCAAAGGTGGGCTGCATTAAATCGTGGGAGTCAAAACCATCAGACTTTTTGGTAATTATTGACAACATGATGAACCTGGAGCTATTGTTTTGGGCTACGCATGAAACCGGTGATTCCAGCTTTTATAAAATTGCGGTAACCCATGCCAATACCACTATGAAGAACCATTACCGCCCGGATTATAGTTCGTACCACGTAATAAACTATAACCCAGAAACCGGCGAAGTACAGCAAAAGAAAACAGCGCAAGGTTATGCCAATGAATCAGCCTGGGCTCGCGGACAAGTTTGGGGCCTATACGGTTTTACCGTAATGTACCGCGAAACGCATGATAAAAAATACCTGGAACAGGCTGAACATATTGCCCGGTTTATTTTAACAAACCCCAACCTGCCGGCAGATAAAATACCATATTGGGATTTTAATGACCCTGCCATTCCGAACACTTACCGCGATGCCTCTGCAGGTGCCATAATGGCTTCGGCCTTGTTGGAATTGTGCCGGTATACAAATAAAACGGATGGCATTGCCTATTTTAATATCGCGCAAAGCATCATTAAAACATTGTCATCGCCGCAGTATAAATCAGCAGCGGGTACCAATGGTGGCTTTCTGTTAAAGCACAGCGTTGGCCATTTTCCGGCAAAAACCGAAATAGATGTTTCTATAAGCTATGCTGATTATTATTTTGTGGAGGCGATGAAAAGGTATAAAGGTTTGTCAGAACCATGATTTTTCGCTTTTTAATTATTTTTAAACGGAGCTCAAGAGGACTGCGCCCTTCGCAGATTTGATGATTGAAGGATCGTTGTCGGCGGCTATTCATGTTAATCCTTCAATCAAGCAAATCATGGTTCAGATATTACTTATGTTTCAGCATTGCCGCCGCGCCGGTATCTAAAAACCATTGAATTTCGCCTACTATCGGATCAATCAATTGCGCCGGGAAATCTTCAATATCTTCGTCATCCTCTAACACATGATGTACTGCTATGGCTTTGCCTTCGCCATACACCAAAAAGGCGATATGCTGCGCTTCATTAATTAGCGGCGCATTCAGGGTAATGCGGAAAACTTGTTGATCCTCTAAAAAAACCTCTTTTACGCCTGGCGTTCTATCATGCAAAACAGGGGTAAATGGAAATAAAGAAGCCGTATGCGAATTATCGCCCAGCCCAAGCAGAATTAAATCGAAGCTCAGCTCGCCCTCATCAAAAAATGTTTCAATTTCTTCCTCGTATTTTTGCGCAGCTTCAGATGGAGGGAGGCTGGTATCAACCGGGAAAATATTCTCGGGACTGATATACAAAGGCGCAAATAATGCGTTTTTTGCCATCAGGTAGTTGCTGTCCTTATGGTCTTGCGGTACATTCCTTTCGTCGCCAAAAAAGAAGTAAACTTTTTCCCAGTTTACCTGGTCAGCATACGATTCGGCAAGCAGTTCATATAGCTTTTTGGGCGAACTGCCCCCCGACAGGGCTACAGAAAATTTGCCATTTGCAGCAATGGCATCATTAGCAATCTTAACAAAGTGTTCTGCCAATGCTAATAGCACTTCGTCGGCAGTATTGTATATATTTAGTTTCATTTTTTAGAGAGATTAGAGGTTGGGGATTAGAGGTTAGTTGGTTGGTGGGCAATAGGGGAGATTGGAGGTTAGAGATAAGATATTGGTAGAACCGGCTTGTCTTACCAACCTCTTATCTCTAACCTCTAATCACTAACCTCTAATCTCTATTTCTTAGCCATCGGTAACGTAAACCAATTAAATCCATCGCGGGCAATAAGCGCTTCTGCTGATTCAGGCCCCCATGAGTCGGCCGAATAATTCGGGAAATTAAGACTCTTTTTATGTTGCCACGCGCTTAAAATCGGCATTACCAATTCCCATGCGGCTTCTACCTGGTCGCCGCGCATAAACAGCGTTTGGTCGCCCAGCATGGTATCAAGTATAAGCGTTTCGTAAGCTTCGGGGGCTTGATTTTCGTAAGTGCCTTTATAATCAAACACCATATCAACAGCGTTTAATACCATATCCAAGCCCGGGCGTTTAGCTTGCACCTGTAAACGAATGCTCATTTCCGGCTGTATGCTGATGATCAGCCTGTTTTGCTGCCAGCTTTCACTTGCTTCATTCGGGAATATCTGGTGCGGAACATCTTTAAACTGAATAGTAATTACCGAAGATGACTGGTGCATGCGTTTACCGGTACGCAAATAGAATGGCACACCCTGCCAGCGCCAGTTGTCAATAAAAAACTTAATGGCCGCAAACGTTTCCGTGTTCGATTCAGGGTTTACCTTTGCTTCTTCGCGATAACCTGGTACTTCTTTCCCTTTCATCCAGCCGCTGCCATATTGGCCGCGTACGGCAGATAAGCGTACCTCTTCGGGGCCAAACCTGCGCATGGCCTTCAATACATCAACCTTACGATCACGCACTTCGTCTGCATTAAAATTTACCGGGGGCTCCATTGCCACGTGGCAAAGCAGTTGCAGCAGGTGATTTTGTATCATATCGCGCATAGCGCCGGCGCCATCATAATAGTCGCCACGATCTTCAACGCCCAATTGTTCGGTAACAGAAATCTGCACATGTTCAATGTAATTACGGTTCCACAATGGCTCCATAATAGAGTTTGCAAAGCGGAAAGCCATTATGTTTTGTACGGTCTCTTTACCCAGATAGTGGTCAATGCGATATATCTGGCATTCATCAAAAATACTCGAAAGCAATTTATTTAGTTCCAGTGCCGTTTCCAGATCGTGGCCAAATGGTTTTTCAATTACTATACGGACCCTTTTCGGATCTTCGGCCAATTTTGCTTTCGATATGTTTGATGCAATTATCGGGAAGAGGTTAGGTGATACGGCAAGATAATAAATCACATTTGCTTTTGTTTTCCAATCTGCATTGTGTTTATCTACTCTTTTGCCAAATTCCTTATAAGTTTCGGCATCTTTTACGTCGGATACCTGGTAATATACATTGGAGATAAATACATCCCATTTTGCCGGATCTGCCTTGCCGCTACGCGAAAACTGGTTAATATCATTTAACAAATTGGCCCGGAACTGCTCATCTGTCAATTTGGTGCGGCCGGTGCCAATAATAGAGAACTGGGCGGGCATCCAACCATCTAAAAATAAATTATACAATGCCGGTGCAATTTTACGCGAGGTAAGGTCGCCGGTGCCGCCAAAGATAACGAATATGGTTGGGGCTGATTTTGTGTTAGTACTCATGTTATGTTTCTAAATAGGATAATTAGAATATCGTTTAAGTTTATGTTATCCGAACGCGATGACTTGGGAACTTATCCTGTTAGTCATACTGATGGAAGTGAAGGATCTCTGCAACATATTTAGCGGACTATGGCATGCCGCCGAGATCCTTTTCCGCGCTCAGGATGACAAATGATTTATCGACTCTTAACTCTTCGCCGTCCACTGCGTATGGAACACACCTTCTTTACCAATTAGCTCATAGGTATGTGCGCCAAAATAATCGCGCTGGGCCTGGGTAAGGTTCGATGGCATCCGTGCACTGCGGAAGGTATCAAAATAGCTTAATGATGATGCGTAAGCCGGTGTTGCAATACCTGCGGCAACGGTTGCGCCCGATACTGCTCTTGCTCCCGGCACTGCGGCTTTAATCAATTCCTCAACGTGTCCATCCAGTAATAAATGTGGCAGGTTAGCGTCCTTTTGGTAAGCATTGAATATATCATTCAAAAACAGGGAGCGGATGATACAGCCGCCACGCCAAATTTTGGCAATATCGCCTAAATGCAAATCGTATTTAAATTCTTCGGATGCTTTAGCCAGCATGTGCATGCCTTGTGCATAACTAATGATCATATTAAAATAAAACGCCTGCTCCAATGACGTCAAAAACGCATCAGCATCAACATTCAATTTTATATCATCCTTGCTGTAAACTTCGCTGGCTTGTACGCGCAGTTGTTTATATTTAGACAAATCGCGCATAGCAACGGCGGTATCGATTGTAGGGATTGGCGCCTGCAAATCCATGGCCACCTGCGATGTCCATTTACCGGTGCCCTTAGCTTTGGCTTCATCCTTAATATCATCCAAAAGCAAATGATCAGTTCCGGGTGCTTTATAAGCAAAAATATCTTTGGTAATATCCAACAGGAATGATTGAAGCCTGCCTTCGTTCCATTTGGTAAATATTTTACCTATAGCGTCGTTATCCAGCTTTAATCCTTTTTTCAGTATCTCGTAAGTTTCGGCAATCAACTGCATTTGGGCATATTCAATTCCGTTGTGTACCATTTTCACAAAGTGCCCCGAAGCGCCCGGGCCAATGTAAGTAACGCAAGGCGCACCATCAACTTTAGCAGCAATGGCTTCAAAAATCGGTTTCATCACGTTATAGGCATCCTTGTCGCCGCCTGGCATCATGCTCGGACCTCTGCGGGCGCCTTCTTCGCCACCCGAAACGCCCATTCCGAAAAAGTGCAAGCCTATAGCTTCCAGTTCTTCAACCCGGCGGTTGGTATCGGTAAAATGCGAGTTACCACCATCAATCAATATATCGCCTTTTTCAAGCAACGGGGTTAATTCCTCAATAACGCTATCCACAATTTTACCGTCAGGTACCAGCATCATAATGGCCCTCGGGGTGGTTAAGCTTTGTATAAACTCTTTGGCGTCGCCAAAACCTTTTACGGCATAATCTTTTCCTTCTTCGTTAAGCGAGGCCACTTTGGCGGCGTCTTTATCGTGCCCTGCTACGGCAAAACCGTGGTCGGCCATGTTAAGCAGCAAACTGCGGCCCATGGTGCCAAGGCCAATCATGCCAAAAGCATATTTATCAGGAGTATTGCTCATTTTACTTGGGATTTTCTTTTTTAATTTCTTCCAATATTTTCTTGGTGGTTTCGAAATCGGTATGCTGAAAAGCGCGGATGCCCAATTTTTGGGCTGCATTTACAAACATAATCCTGTCGTCGAAATACACGCATTGGCTCGGTTTGGCCAATGCTACACCCATTGCGAGGTTAAATATTCCGGGATCGGGTTTGCGCATTTTCACCTCGCACGATGATATAAATGCATCAAAAACCTCGTGCAGTTTGAATTTTTTTACACGATAGTCATTCAGTTCCTTGCCTTCGTTGTTGATGGAAATGATGCGAAAGCCGCAGTCTTTTTTCCATTCCTTCAGCCATTTCAGTGTATCAGGCAGCTCAAGGCTTTGGCGAAACATAAATTCCTTAAAGTCTTCGCGGGCGAAATCGCGCGGATGATTGAATACAACGGTATCCAGGTATTCGTCCAAATCAATGGCGCCCATCTCGTACACGTTAAATATAAACGTGTGCAATTCTTTTACTTCCTCGTAGTCAAGCCCAAATTTCTCTGACGCTTCGCGGCGGGCTTCGTGCCCCCACCCGTTAGTGAGGAGCACGCCACCAATATCAAAAAACAGGATTTTTACCGATGTAGCTTCCACGTTTATTAAACTTTACTTTTTTGATCTTCTATAGATTGCAGCAGTTTTTCGAAAGGTTTGTTGAATTTTTCAATGCCTTCGTCTTCCAGTTGTTGGGTTAGGACGTCGATATTAATACCTGCCGCTTTAATTTTCTCTAAAATTTCTGTAGCGGTATCTAATCCTTCTTCCAAAGTATTTGCAGCAACACCATGATCGCGGAAAGCAACAATAGTTTCCAAAGGAACAGTATCAACTGTTGCAGGGCCAATCAGCGCCTCAACATATTTGGTATCTTTAAATGCAGGGTTCTTGCTGCTGGTGCTTGCCCATAATAAACGTTGTGGCTGGGCTCCCTGGGCCGCTAATTTTTCCCAACGCGGACCGCTGAATACTCTTTTGTAAATTTCGTACGCTTTTTTAGCTGATGCAATGGCAACTTCGCCCTTTAAATCGCCCAAACCTTTTTCATCCAGCATTGGGTCAACCAATACATCGATACGGCTTAAAAAGAAGCTGGCAACTGATGAAATATGCGCAATTTTGTGCCCCGCAGCTAAATGGTCTTCCAAACCTGAAATGTACGCTTCGGTTACTTCTTCGTAACGTGGCAAACCGAATAATAAGGTAACATTGATATTGATGCCCTTGGCTATTGACTCCCTAATGGCTTGCAAACCTGGTTTAGTGCCGGGGATTTTTATCATTACGTTTTTACGGTCAACTGCTTTCCATAATTGCTCTGCTTGTTTGGCAGTTCCCGCGGCGTCAAGTGCTAAAAACGGGGAAACTTCTAAACTTACATAGCCGTCCTCGCCTTTTGACTCGGCATAAACACCTTCAAAAAGTTTGGTAGCATTTTGAATATCACTTATAGCCAGGCCGAAAAATATTTCTTCGTTGGTTTTATCACCGTCAGACAAGGTACGGATATCAGCATCATAATCGGAGCTGCTGGTTATTGCTTTTTCGAAAATTGCCGGGTTGGAGGTTACGCCTCTAACGCCATCCTCATCAATTAATTTTTGCAAATTTCCTGACGAAATGATTGCGCGGTCGATAAAATCAAGCCAGATGCTTTGACCAAAGCTGTGTATTTGTTTTACTTTATTGGTTTCCATTGTAATGATGGTTTTAAAATTTAAATTATCTGTTCCGATAGAACTTGTATACTTTTTATCGTCAATAAGTGTACCGCTTATCGCGGGATTTGTCATGCTTCTTTACTGTTTATGCAACTAAAATCTCGACGTTGTAATTTATAAACAAGCCGCTTTCAATAACACCCGT
>JABDBM010000058.1 GCA_013288685.1 Bacteroidota bacterium
AACACATTTTTGCGTACCGGCGTTTGTGTTTTTTGCCGGCACCAGCGCTTTTTTGTATGGGAGCAAAGCCGGTAACAAAGGCAAACTTGCAGGCTTTTTGCTTACCCGTGGCCTGTTGTTGGTACTGCTGGAACTTACTTTTATCCGTTTTTGCTGGACCGGGAACCTTGATTACGCCAATTTTACCCTGGCCGGTGTAATATGGATGCTGGGCTGGTGCATGGTATTACTGGCCGTCTTTGTGCGGTTAAGGGCACGTATCATAGGCATCATCGGGCTGGCCATTATTTTTTTGCAACAGTATTTTAAATATGTGCCACTTGCATTACCCCAGGAATGGCGCAGTCATTTCGGTTGGTTTTGGGAGTTGATTTATCCGTCGGGAGGGGACTGGCCGCCACATATCACCATATTGTACGTACTGGTACCCTGGATTGGCGTAATGATGGCTGGTTACGGCTTTGGCCTGATTATTACCAGCGGACCCGTTAAGCGGATAAAAACGTGTTTGCGTATTGGCCTTTCTGCAATAGTGATATTCCTGGTGGCCGGAACCTTATTTGTTTTATTTGGTCCGCCGCCAAAATACCCCGCACCTTTTATTTTTCGCTTGCTGGGGCAGCAAAAATATCCGGCATCGCAGCTTTATTTGCTGATGACGCTGGGGCCGGTCATCGCGCTAATTCCCTTTGCCGAGCGCGTTCGGGGCTGGTTTGCCAATGTATTGGTAATGTTTGGCCGGGTGCCGCTGTTTTATTATCTGCTGCATATTCCGCTGATACACATTGCAGCGCTGATGGTTAATTTTATAAGAGAAGGGAAATCGTTGCAGGAATTATATGTGACGGCTCCGTTTGATGAAGTGCCCGAAGAGCATCGCTGGAGTTTGCCCTTACTTTACCTGGTTTTTATTATTGTTGAAGTTATTTTGTTTTTTGTCTGCCGCTGGTATGCCAGGTATAAATCAAACCATCCTGAAAAGAATTGGCTAAAATACCTATAATATGAAAAATACTGATATCGAAGATCCGTTATTTCGTAGCGCTGTTGATGCCATTGATGGAGGGGATGTAGCCGCTTTAACGGCTACGTTAACCACTCATCCCGAGCTTGTACAAAAACGATTTCATTATCCCGATGGCGGATATTTTAAGGACCCTTACCTGCTTTGGTTTGTTGCTGATAATCCGATCCGTACAGGGAAATTACCTGCTAATATTGTTGAGATTACCGGCTTGCTGGTTAAAGAAGTAAAAGACAAAGCGCCCGAAAGTGCGCAACACCAATTGGATTATACCTTAGGTTTGGTTGCCAGTGGCCGTACATCCCGCGAATGCGGCGTACAGATAGAGATGATTGACTTGTTGATTGATGCCGGCGCAACGCCGGGCGGAGGAATGGGAGCATTGGCGCATGGAAATATAGCAGCAGCACAACATTTAATTAGCCGTGGCGGGAAATTAACGCTGGCAGTAGCGGTTTGTTTGGATATGATGGACGATGTTGGGCGCCTATTGCCGGCTGCAAGCCCTGCCGAACGATTGGCAGCACTTACTGCGGCGGCATTTTACGGCAAGGCGGATATGATTTTATTTTTATTAGGACAGGGTGTTGAGCCCAATGGCTACCCTGAAAGTGGAGGGGGATTCCATCAGCACGCAACTCCGCTGCACCAGGCGGTTTATTCCGGTTCGTTAGAGGTGGTAAAATTGCTGGTGGAAGCTGGCGCAAATCTTGATGCTAAAGACAAAGTTTATGAAGGGACACCCTTAGGCTGGGCCGAATATGCGCCGACGGAAGAAGGATACGATGAAGTGGCAAAGGAAAGGTTTGCCGTTATTGCCAGTTATTTGAGAGATGAAGCAGCATCAAGAGGTAAGAAGTAAGAGGCAGGAGATAGACTATGAACAAATTTATAACAGCCATTAAGAGTTTAGATTTTAGCGCAGTTGAAACCATACTTGAAAAAGAGCCTAAATGGATAACCTGGGCCGAAGATAGCGGCAAAAACGCGCTTCATTATTTAGGAGCTGTTGTTGTTGGCGATGACGGGCGCAAGGCGGAGGCCAGTTTGGAAATATTAAAATTGCTTTTAAAAAAAGGCATGGATATAAACGCTATCCATCAGATTGTTGATGGCTGCGGATTTTTCCCTGCCACACCGCTTTGGTACGCTTATACCCGTGGAAGAAATGAATTGTTATACCAATATCTTTTAGCTAACGAAGCTTATCCCGAAAATTGCATGTTTGCCATTGCGTGGTATGATGATGTAGAAGCCGCTGCCCTATTTAAAAGTTACGGCGCAAATATCGAGGCCCGGGCCGGCAACGATACGCCATTTATGGGCGCGTATAACTGGAGACGGTACAATGTTGCCGAATGGTTTTTAAAAAATGGAGCCGATGTAAATGCCGCAGATGAAAAAGGTAATAGTACCCTTTTTTATGCAGTAAAACGGAAAGATAAAATTGAACAGATTAAAATGCTGCTGCAATATGGCGCCGATTTTAATAAAGAAAATAACGAAGGCGTATCGCCTAAGAAATTAGCAGAGGTAAACAGACAAAGGAATATTTTGAGGCTGTTTTAAACGAGTTAAGTCAATCGAATTTACTTGTTTTACTTGTGAAAAATCTGCGATCAAAATCACCGTAATCAAAAAATAATCACCGTAATCCCAAAAAACAATAATAATCCTTACCTTGTATCCCCCATTTCAAGAGGGGCCAATCAATGATCAACCATCAAATAAATATAAACTTTAATGCCTATGCCGCTTTAACCGAACTAAGCGATGCCCGGCACAATTTATGCCTGGAAGCGGTTAAGGCTATGGGAAATTCACATTCGCCCTATTCAAAATTCAGGGTAGGGGCTGCGTTGCGGCTGCAAAGCGGGAGGATTGTATATGGCAGCAACCAGGAAAACGTAGCCTATCCATCGGGCTTATGCGCCGAGCGGGTGGCGCTGTTTACCTGGGGTGCAAACTATCCGAATGATCCGATTGAAGCCATGGCAGTAACGGCCCAAACAGATGAGTTTGAACTATTGCAGCCGGTAGCGTCCTGCGGTTCGTGCCTGCAGGTTTTGGCCGAATACGAGAAAATCCAAAGGAAACCTATTGAAGTTATATTATTTTGTGACAATGGAACCACCTGGGTGATGAACGGAGTCGAAAGTTTTTTACCATTTTTGTTTTTCGAAAACAGACTACAATCATGAAAATAAAATTAGTATTCGTTCTTTTTCTATCATTGGCTGTGGGCCAAAAGTTATATGCCCAACAAGGCTTTCCGTTTGATAACGAGATCAGGACATTTAAACACCAGGACAGTTTAAAGTTCCCGGCTAAAGATGGCATTTTGTTTATTGGCAGCTCCTCAATCCGCAAATGGACCGATCTGGAACAGCGGTTTTCGGGGCTGCCCATCATACGGCGCGGCGTTGGCGGCTGCGAATTATGGCAGATTGTGGACTATTATACACCCTACATTTTGTTCCCTTACCATCCCCGCAAAATATTTATCTACGCAGGCGAAAATGACATCGCCGCAGGTAAAAGCGGACAATTTGTGTTTGATGAATTTCAGAAGCTTTGGGATATGATTAATAAACAATTGCCCGATGCCACGATATATTTTATGTCGATAAAGCCAAGCCCCAGCCGGGCCAAGTTTTTTGCCGAGGTGGTAAAGGCCAATGATTTGATAAAAAATTACATAGCCAACAAGCCCAACAGCGTTTTTATTGATGTAAGTACGGTGATATTTAAACGGGAAACGTCCGTGCCAGACTCATCTCTGTTCGAGGCGGATTACCTGCACCTCAACAGCAAAGGCTACGATAAATGGCAACAGGTTTTGGAGCCGTTTGTGCGTTAGAGATTGTTGATAAGTGATTGGATGTTTGAGGTAAGAGATTGGTCTTGAAAATATAGGACACTGAATGGTATAACTAATTAACTGCAAAACTTTTGGGCTGCTAACTAATCTCTTACCTCCAACCTCTAATCTCCCCTCCCCCATGATCAACTTCAACACCATTATACTACAATTTGCCGAACAAGGCGAAAAAACCGGATGGAGTTACATTGAAATTCCCGCAGATTTGGCGCAGGAAATGAAACCGGGCAACAAAAAGTCATTCAGAGTTAGAGGGATGCTGGATGGCGTTGCGGTTAGTGGTATGGCCCTGATGCCGATGGGTTCGGGTAATTTTATAATGGCGCTGAAGGCGGATGTTCGAAAAAAGCTGCACAAAAATGCGGGAGCCATGTTACAGGTAATGCTGGAAGAGGATGTTGATTTTAAAATTGAAATGCCGGACGATTTAAGCGAGTGTTTTGATTTTGAACCGGATGCTTTGGAGTTTTTTAACAGCCTGGCAAAATCGCACCGCAATTATTTTATAACATGGATAAACGATGCCAAAACCAGCGAAACGCGGGCCAAACGCATTGTTAACACTGTTAATGCGATGTTACGTAAATGGAGCTATAGCCAAATGATGCGGGCGATGAAAAAAGAGCGGGAGTAAAGCGTTTTATTGTTATATTCGAATCCCATAACCAATTATAAACTTTGAAGAACCACTTTTATCTGCTGGTTTTTATAGCCTTAGCCGGTTGTAAAAAGCAACCTGTTATTAGCAATACCGGCCCTGTTCAGCCTGTTCCCGAAATACAATTTCTCCTTACATCAACCACCAACTTCGGTAAGTTTACCGGCGGCGAAATTTATTTGAAAATGACCGGCGATTCGGCCAAAGGAGTTGTGCCGGTAGTTTCTAACCAAAAATCGTTTGTTTTGTCGTTTATCCCGGCAACGGCCAATGTAAAAATTGGCGATGTAGTGCAGCAAAGTGGTGTAACCGTAAACGATTTTACAAAACCTATTACCTACACTTTTACCAATGCACAGGGGGTGTTTAGAAGCATTAAAGTATCAGTTACCAATTTTACGGGCATCCCGGTCTTTTATCTTACAACCGCCGGGCCGGTAGTGTCCAGGGATGTTTATATCACAGGTAGTCTTTCTGTAAATCCAAATGGACAGTTTGATCAAGACACATCGGCCATACCCTTAACCATAAAAGGACGCGGCAACTCAACCTGGGGCATGCCTAAAAAACCCTACCATATCAAATTTAACAAAAAGGCGCCATTGCTGGGTTTGCCCGCTGCTAAAGACTGGGTGCTGCTGGCCAATTACAGTGATAAAACATTGTTGCGTAATAGTGTGGCGCTGGCCATAGGCCAACAGTTTTCGGCCGATTTTACACCGCATTACCGTTTTGTGGAAGTAATAATGAATGGCGTTTATTTGGGCGATTATAACCTTACCGAGCAGGTTGAAGTAAACCCAGGCAGGGTCAACATTACCAAAATGACCACAAGCGACACTTCGCCCGATGCTATCACGGGCGGTTATGCGCTGGAACTTGATCAACATTTAAGTGATACACCTTATTTTTATACCACCAAAAATCTGCCTATAACAATCCAATCACCCGGTGCCATTACAGCGAGTCAACTAACCTATATTCACAATTATTTTCAGCAAACGGAGGATGCCATATTTGCTGATAATTTTGCCGACCCTATTAATGGTTATGCAAAATATATAAACGTCGATTCGTTTATTGACTGGTATTTGGTAAAAGAGCTGATGAAGGATAACGATGGCTTGGGTTATAGCAGCATTTTTTATTATAAAGACAGGGGCGGTAAATTAGGAATGGGACCCGTTTGGGATTTTGACCTGGCTGGCGGCAATACCGATTACAGTGATTGCAAAAACCCCACCGGCTGGTGGATACGAAATGCGGTTTGGTTTAACCGCTTGTTTCAGGACCCTGCTTTTGCAGCCAAAGTAAAAGCACGATGGGTGACGCTAAAACCAAACTTTCCGGCAATATTTGCTAATATTGATTATGAAGCTGCGTATATTGATAAATCGCAACAGCAAAACTTTCAGACCTGGCCCATTTTGAATACGTATGTTTGGCCCAACGCGGTTGTTTTAGGCAACTATTCGGCAGAAGTGGGCTACCTGAAAAACTGGCTTCAAACCCGTATTGACTGGATGGATGCGAATATGTAGCTGAGTTATTAGGTCATTGGATTGTTCAGCTATTTGCGATACACTTTCGAAATAATAAAGGCGCTAAAAAAAGTTTGTGATGCAATGCTTTTATATTGATGCTGGTTAAAATGAGTTTCCACGTCCGGGAGACGAGATGCCTCAATATGACATAGTATCCTGAAAAACAAGAACATCGATTTTAGTAAAACGTTTTGCCACCATTTTCCGGTAATTTGAAAATCGGTGTTAAGCCAGATACCACCAGGTTCTAACAGCCCATGGATGTGGTTAAACACCGTTTGCAGGGTTTGTTCGGTAAAATTATCAAAAAGAAATGGGGTGATAACCACATTGAAAACGGATTGGAGGGATACGTTTTCTATCGCCTCATTAATAAAAACCACCTCGTTTTCACCGGTATTTCTTTTTTTGGAGAGGGCCATCATATCGGCAGCTATTTCCACATAAGTGATGGTTAAGCCGGATGGGTGTATTTTTGTTAGTTCCTCCAGTATCCAACCAGTGCCGCCTCCTACTATCAGGATATTTGCACCTTGCGGAATGTATTGCAACAAGTAAACCTGCGCATTAATTAATGCCCTGCCATAAACCGCGCGCGATAACCTGTCATAAAACCAGGCGGAATTGTTGTAGTTGGAGGGCATGGGTTTTTATTAGTTGCTTAAGTTGGATTGGGTTGATTAAGTTATAATCAATGTGCTAAATTAAATATTCAACCACTCTCTTAATCAACTTATTCAACAAATACCTATATTTAACTAACCTCATAATTTTGTTAAACATGAATGCATTATTTAATAAAATAACATTTCTGGTAGTTTTAATAGCGGGTGTAACCAACCTGGCCGCACAGCCCACCAAGCCCGACGATAAATACAGTCGTATGGAGGTAATGATCCCCATGCGCGATGGTATTAAACTGAACACGGTTATCTACACCCCAAAACAAAGATCAGAAAAACTCCCTTTCTTGTTAACCCGCACGCCTTACGGGGTTAACGACAACGAAAGCCCCGAGCGGCAGACCTATATAAAAGACATGGCCGCCGATGGCTATATTTTCGTTTTTCAGGATATCCGGGGAAGGTATCAATCCGAAGGAACATTTAAAATGCAGCGTTTTAGCCGCGATAAAAAAGATCCGAAATCAATTGACGAGGCGAGTGATACTTACGATACCATTGACTGGTTGTTAAAAAACATCCCTGATAACAATGGCAATGCCGGCATCTACGGCATATCCTACGATGGCTGGACGTCTATCATCGCCGCTGCTGACCCGCATCCGGCGTTAAAGGCAGTTTCGGAGCAGGCTACGCCTTCGGATATGTTTATGAACGATGATTTTCATCACAATGGGGCTTTCAGGCTTAGCTATGGTTTTGAATATTCGGTTTTAACCGAGGCGGCTAAAACAGATTCGCTCTATAATTTCCATGAGTATGATACATACGATTGGTATTTAAAATTAGGGCCACTTTCAAACATCAACAAAAAATATGCTCATGGCACACTGCCTACCTGGAATAATTTTATAGCCCATCCCAATTACGATCAGTTTTGGCAGGCTCAGGCTTTGCGAAACAGGTTAGATGAGCCGCGCACGGCCATCCAGCACGTTTCGGGCTGGTGGGATCAGGAGGATATGGTCGGTCCACAAGATGCTTATAATGCTTTGGAGAAGCGCGACACCAAACATCAAAACTTCATTGTATTGGGCCCCTGGCGGCACGGCGGCTGGGGCGGCGGCGAAGGAACAAGTTTGGGTAATATTAAATTTGATGACCAGCATACCGCCGCTTATTTTAGGAAAGAGATACAGGCGAAATGGTTTGCCTGGTACCTTAAAGGTAAGGGCGATGGTAATTTTGCCGAGGCCATATCGTTCCAGACAGGATCGAACCAATGGAAAAATTATTCGGCCTGGCCACCTAAAGAGAGTGTGATTAAAAACATTTATTTCCGCGCTGGGGGAAAACTATCATTTGAGGAGCCATCGGCAACAGGATCGAAGCCATTTGATAGCTATGTCTCCGATCCGGCAAAGCCGGTACCCTACCGTGCCCGCCCGGTTGAAGAAACTTACGGCCCTGGCTCGCGCTGGTATACCTGGCTAACCGACGACCAACGATTTGCCGACGGCCGCCCGGATGTTTTAAGCTGGCAAACTGACACCCTTAACGAAGATGTTACCATAACAGGCAATGTGTTTGCTAAGCTGTTTGCATCCACAACCGGCAGCGATGCGGATTGGGTAGTGAAACTGATTGATGTTTACCCCGAAGATTACAAAAAGGAGCCCAAAATGTCGGGTTATGAATTGATGATTGCCGATGATGTATTTCGCGGCAGGTTTAGGCATAGTTTTACGAAGCCGGAACCCATTATACCCGGTAAGGTTGAAGCGTACACCATCGATCTGCATGGCGCCGACCACGTGTTTAAAAAGGGCCATAAAATAATGGTACAGATACAAAGCACCTGGTTCCCGGTAATTGACAGAAATCCGCAAAAGTATGTGCCCAATATTTTTGAAGCCAAGGAAAGCGACTACCAACAAGCAACGCAAAAGGTGTATCATTCGGTAGGGTTTGCAAGTTGTATTGAATTGCCGGTGGTGAAGTAAGGTTTTCGAATTGGTCTCCCCATGTCAGTTCGAGCTCAGCGAGAAAGCTTTACAAACTTGCTTGAACGCAATGCATAGTCTGTTCACATGGTATATAAGATTTCTCACTGCGTTCGAAATGACATTTTAAGCACTAAAACGCCGGTATCTGGTTAAACGCCAGCAACACTAAATACTGCAAAATCAGCACTCCATCCATATAAAAAAAGTAGTAATACTCATTCTTTTCCCATTTCGATTTAAAGATGAGCCATCCGGTTAATATGGCTGTGGTGGTAAGGGCGAAGAAGCTGGCGCTAAAACCATTGTTCCTGAAAAGGAAAAGAAGGATAATATAGCCAGCCAGTAACACCTGGCAAAACAGGTAGGCATTTTTTTCGCCCCATACTGTCGGGATGGTTTTTAAACCCGATTGTCGGTCCTGGAAAAGGTCGCGGATATCAAAGGGTACGGTTAGGGCGGCAATGAACAGGAAACGTTTGGCTATCAGCAGCGTGGTGTCATGCATGGAGATAGCTGTTAAATGAAAACGCTGGGCTTCCAGTATCGGCAGCAATACAGTGCTCATGGTCCATACCAAAGTGATCAGGAATGGCTTTAAACCGGGAATGTTGCGTAAACCAAACTTTTGATCGCCAATAGTAAATAGCGGAATACTGTAACAGAACGATATAATGCCCAGGAAGATAAGCAGCAACCGCGATTCGGTAGACATTAAATACAGTAGCGGAACTAACGAGAGCAAGCAAACTATAGTAATGCTCACCATTAGCCGGTAATGTGCAAAAAACCAGCGTATACGCCGGTACGGCGATTTTTCGGGCTGGGCCGGTTTGGTAAGCAATATGCTAAAATTATAAACCCCCAGGGTGGAGGTAAATAACAAGCCAATTACAGGAAAAACCGGTTTGGCTGATATTAAATAAAATGTAACCAGTCCCTGCGCAACGGCGCAAAGCGACATGAAAACATTACTGAAGAGCAGAAAATCAAACGCGGGCTGAAATATTTTCTTCATCTGCAATAGGGGATGTGGTGCCGGTACTGTTTTTTATGTTTTTATAATGGATGGAACGGGGCCGGCTTTTAATGTAAATATCGTAATCTCCGGCAATATTCCAACCCTTCCCGAAATTTGATAAAAACCATAGCCAACGTTTACGTATAGCTGTTGTTTAGCCTGGTTATAAAGGCCCTCCCATTCGTTGTAAATGTATTCCACCGGGCTCCATTTAACGTGCTCTGTTTGTACGCCAAACTGCATGCCATGGGTATGGCCCGAAAACATCATATCAATTTGCGGGTATTTCGGCACCACCTCGGCACGCCAGTGCGATGGATCGTGCGAGAGTAATAATTTTACCGGCAGGTCTTCTGTGTTTTTAACGGCCAAATCCATGCGGCCGTATTTAGGGAAACGGCTAAAATTGCCCCAATTTTCGATACCTAATATACCAATTTCTTCACCGTTTATTTTTAGGCGGCGGTTTTCGTTTTTCAATAAATCCCAGCCCATGTTTTTGTGGGTGACTATTAAATCGTCAAGGTTCTTCTTTTTGGCCGCTGGGCTTGCCCAATCGGTATTGGGGCCATAATCGCCATAATCATGATTCCCTAATATAGAGAATACACCCAACGGCGCCTTCACTTTGCTGAAAATATCCTGGTAGCCATACATTTCGGTGCTTACACTGTTCACCAAATCGCCGGTAAAAAATATAAGCTCGGCCTTTTCGCGCATTAGCATTTCAACGCCACCCAAAACTGCTTTTTTATTAAAAAAGCTGCCCGAATGGATGTCGGATATTTGACTAATCGTAAGGCCGTCAAAGGCCTTTGGCAAATTGGGCAGATACAGATTTTGGCGCTTAATCTGATAATCGTACAAAGTGCCTTTCATGGAAAATGCAATGGACGCTAAAGGAACTGATGCCGCCAAAATACCAGCCTTTAACAGAAATTCGGAACGGGGAATAGCATCCGCGGTGGGGGCGGTAACTTTTGTAGCCGGTTGGTTTTTAGCAGGATGGCGAAAAAACTTTACTGCACTAATCCTGAGATCATCAAAGCCCAAAAAAACAGAAACCGTTAATTTACAAATCTGTGCAAGAAAAAACAACAATAAAAAAGCCGAACGAAAGCCCACGCCAATAAAAATGAGATAGATGCCCGACAGAAAGCCAATTATCAAGCATACCGAACCTATCCGGTAGGTTTTATAAAACCACTTCTTTTGTAAAAAGCCCCATTTTTTTGGCGTTGCGGCAATACGTTTCAGGATATAAACATCCAGTAGTATGTGTACGGCTATAAAAATTAAACCGGTAAGCAATTGCTTCATTGCAAACTAAATATGTTCAAAATTAATAACGGTCGTCATCAATATCCAAATCGTCCTCGTCGGGCTGTAAATTAAACAGGCTGTTAAACATATCCGAAAATGCAAAGCCATTGTCAAGGAAACCTTTGTTCAGTTGCGAAAATTCTGATAAGCCGTGCAATACAAACTCCATCAGCAATAACTCCTGGTTTTCGGTAATGCGGGGATGGAATTTTTTTACCAGTCCTTTTAAACCCGTTACCGAATTTAGGGCTTTTTTATACTCTTGTAGAGGTAATTCATCAACAAGTGAAAGGTTATTACCATCACCGAACCAATTAATGATTTCAGCATAAGGGTTTGGTGCTTTAGTCTTTTTTGCCTTTTCGGGATCGGGGAAAAATTGAAGCATCAGGGTTTTGATAGCTTTGCCAATCAGGATGTTGGCTACCTTGCCCGGGCCTTCCAGTTCGCCTTCATACACCAACTCAATTTTGCCGGTAATGGCCGGGATAACACCCAAAAAGTCGGCAATACGTACGGTGGTGCTTTTTTCGCGATTGATCAGCATCCGTCGTTCTGCATTGCTTACCAAATTCTCAAAGGCCGATATGGTTAGACGTGCTGACACACCCGATTTTTTATCGATATACTCTGAATTTCGGGCCTCAAATGCAATTTGTTCCACAAGGTCCTTCACTAATCCGTCAACTTCAATAGCCTGGCGTTGCTCGTCGGTAAGTGATGCTTCCTGTTGGGTTATCTGGCGCGAAACATGAATGGTTCGAGGGTAGTGGGTTAATATCTGGCTTTCAATACGGTCTTTAAGTGGGGTAACTATCGAACCGCGATTGGTATAATCCTCGGGATTGGCGGTAAATACAAACTGCAAATCGAGTGGCAGGCGCAGTTTAAAACCGCGTATTTGTATATCGCGCTCCTGTAAAATATTAAACAGGGATACCTGTATACGGGCCTGTAAATCGGGCAGCTCATTAATCACAAAAATACCGCGGTGTGCACGAGGTATCAGGCCGAAGTGGATCACCCTTTCGTCCGAATAGGTGAGTTTCATGGTGGCTGCCTTTATGGGGTCAACATCGCCAATCAAATCGGCAACAGTAACATCGGGGGTTGCCAGTTTCTCGGTATAGCGTTCAGAGCGGTGTACCCATGCAATAGGGGTGTCATCGCCTTTAGTGGTTACCTCGTTATGGCCAAACCACGAGATGGGGGCCAACGGATCGTCATACAATTCAGATCCTGCAATATAAGGTACATATTCGTCTAATAGGTTTACCAGCAAGCGGGCAATACGGGTTTTGGCTTGTCCGCGTAAGCCAAGCAACAAAATGTTATGGCGCGATAAAATTGCAGTTTGTAAATCGGGGATAACGGTATCTTCAAAACCAACTATTCCTTCAAAACCACCCTCGCCTTTTTGCAGTTGGGTAATCAGGTTAGCCCTTAATTCGTCCTTTACCGAGCGGCTTTTGTAATCTGTTTTTTTTAACTCACCGAGTGTTTTTATATTTAATAATTTGCTCATTGTTTCTTTTGTAGTCCGGAAAGTCGGGAAAGGCCGAAATCCGGAAGATTAAATCTTAATAGTGTTCAACTGCCCTTTCGTCTGTACTGACTTGCCGGACTATGCTCCATAAATACTCACTTCGATGAGGTTTTGATCGGGGTCGCGAAAATAAATAGAGGTAACTTTTCCTGCCGCTCCGCGCCGTTCAACCATACCTTCAACCGCTATTTTTTTATTTTCAAGCTCTGCGTTTACCTGTTCAACCGTGTCGGTTATCGTAAAACAAATGTCAATGGGCCCCGGTACAGGTGACTGGCCCTCGGCCTCAAAGCCCCGTCTTTTTTGATGCAGTGTAAGCAGTTGGCCCCCAAATTTTAACATTTTTTTTCGGGCCGAAAACTCCTCAACCTCCATGCCGAACAGGCCTTTGTAAAAATTGCAAGTCTCGTCGATGTCTTTTACTGTTAAAACCAGGTGGTTTATACGCTCAATGTTCATGTTATTTCATTTGAAAATTTGATAATTTAAAAATTTGAAAGCGGAAGATCTTGTCATCTTCAAATTTTCAAATTAAGACATTTTCAAATTATCTCACCGTTTTCCTTCTGTTTTTAATATAATCTTCAAAAATATATTCGCCCAAACCGGTTAGCGAGCTGTAAAAAGCTTTGCCGCCGTTTGTTTCGGTAAATTTACGCACAAATTGCTGCAAATAGGGGTCCTTGGCAATCATAAAAGTAGTGATAGGTATTTTTAAGCGTTTGCATTGGGCAGCCATGTTCAGGGTTTTGTTAACCACCTTTCTATCAAGCCCTATGCTGTTTTTATAATACTTGGTACCCTCTTTTAAGCAAGTGGGCTTACCATCGGTTATCATAAATATTTGCTTGTTGTGCGTTTTGCGGCGGCGCAGCAAATCTGTAGCCAGCTCAAGCCCGGCGTAGGTATTGGTATGATAGGGGCCAACCTGCAAATAGGGAAGGTCCTTTAAGGTAATGGGCCAGGCGTCGTTACCAAAAACTACAATATCCAGCGTATCCTTGGGGTATTTGGTTTTGATGAGTTCGGCCAATGCCATCGCTACCTTTTTTGCCGGCGTAATCCGGTCTTCGCCGTAAAGGATCATGGAGTGCGAGATATCAATCATCAGCACGGTGGAAGTAAGGGTTTTATAGTCCATTTCCTCCACTTCCAGGTCGCGCTCGGTCATCATAAAATCGCCGATGCCGTGGTTAATCTGGGCGTTGTGGATAGATTGCGTCATGTTAATCTGATCCGGACTATCGCCAAATTCAAACTCCCTTCGCTCCGCATTCTTTTCGTCGCCCTGCCCTGATTGTGGTGAGCGGTGATTGCCCTTGCCCGATTTTTTCAGCTTACCAAAAATCTCTTCCAATGCCGACTGACGAATGCTTTGTTCGGTTTTAGCCGTGATGCGTACCTCGCCCTTTTCATTATCATCAGTGAGATAACCTTTTTGCTTTAATTCGTCAATAAAATCGCCCATACCATAATCATCATTGGTAAGGTTGTATTGTTTGTCGAGCTCGTTAAGCCAGGCCAAAGCTTCGCCTGCATCGCCTGCCGTATAGTTCAGCAATTCTAAAAATAACTTTAATAACTCCTCAAATCCGCCTTTTTGGATCTGATTGGGTTTAAACTTCGAAAACTCAAAACCGCGCATGGTGTACCCTTTCTGTTATAAAATAACGGATAATTTTTGTGAAAAGTTTGAAATGGGCGATTTTAAACAGAATTGTTATGCAGGTATGACATTCGGGTTTAGAGATTAAAGGTCGGAGGTTAGAGGTTAGTCCGAAAGTCGGTAAAGTCCGGAAAGTCCGAAAGAAGCTGCAACCAACGTTTCGACAAAAATAACTTAAGTTATATAGAAGGTAGGAATACGGAGGCTATTCACAACGTTTGGCTTTGCGCCCTGGATTTTTGCCGCCCAACCAAGGATGATTAAAATACAGTTTTTTATCTCATCGGAAACCAACAGCCGACTTTAGTAAAGAAGCTTCTAAAAATCAATAAGGCGATAGCCAATTTTGCTGATGTGTCGACAAGTTATATTTAAAGATGCCTGCACGCATACCTGAATAAAGGATGTTATTCTTTATTACAACAGAATTCGGATAAAGCCCATTAGACCATAGCCCATTTTCTATAAGTGTTGTTACTTTATTAGTACTTTCAATCTGTAAAAGGCTTTCAGATGTTATAATTATAAAATCGTTGTTTTTATCGACACAAATTGCCGCTGGCGCTTTAGGTAACTTAATATATTGCTTACTTTTCCATCTGCCACCTTCCTTATAAATATTGACAACGCTACCCTCCGACATACCGAGGTGTGCTAAACCCTGTATAGCATAGTACTTTTCATCTCGTTTAATAAACTGGACTATTTCATCGTCTGATATCTTATAGTGATGTTTTCCGTCTGCCGAATACCAACATAAATAACCTCCCCATTCACCACGGTAAAATCCAATAAGAAAACCATCCGTAACCTTCAAAACTGAAATGTCCATTTTACTGTCATTGTCTTCGGGTAGTTTTATTTTGGTAGGAAGATAGCTCCTTTCGGTATTGTGTTTGTATTTAACTACCCGAATAGTATCATTTTTCGAAAACACTTGCCACTCATCGAGCGAGTAATTGAATTTCTGAAGAGTGTCCTGGTTTGTTGAAATGGGGTGATTTTGCCAATTTTCTAATAAGCTTTTATCCGTCTGTGCATGGCAAGATGAACAAACAAAACAGATTAGCATAATAGGGATGTACTTAGCCATTTTTTAAATTGTCAGCTTCAGTATTTTAGTGCCTCAATTTGCTCTTCCCCATAAACCGGATTAGCCCCGCGTTTACCCGCCACAAATGCGCCGATATAACACGCCTTTTCCAATATCTTTTGCATCGGTTTACCTTCTACCAATCCGGCAATAAAAGTCGCTAAAAACGAATCGCCTGCGCCAACAGTATCTACCACATTGGCCGGGCAGCCCGGGTGTTCGTAAAATTCATGATCATGCCAGGCCATGGCGCCGTGTTCGCCGCGCGTTACGCAAATTGTTTTGGCGTGGTATTTCTTTTGAAACTCAGTGATGTTCTCTTTAAGGTTCTCGGTATTGCCTCCAATAAGCATGGCCGCTTCATCTTCGTTCATTTTTATTACATCGGCGCCGGCTGCCAGCGTTTCAATGGTTGACAAAGTGTAATGCGGTGGACGCAGATTTACATCAAATATTTTTAACGCAGTGGTTTCGTTTAGCAGGTTTAACAAAGTATCGCGGGTGATGTCCTGGCGGCAAGCCAAACTACCATAAACTATAGCCGATGCGTTTTGGGCGGCTTCAATCAGTGTTTTCTCGAGTTTGATGTTATCCCATGATACCACATCCGGGAAAATGTAGCTGGCATGGCCATCCTTGTCCAATGCTACTTTTACTTCGCAGGTAGGTAGTTTATCGTCTGTTTGCAGCAGGTTGCTGTAAAGGCCGCTTTCCTTTAAGAACTCAACTAATCCGTTGCCTGATTCGTCGTCGCCGACCCGGCTGGCAAACGAAACATCCATGCCTTGCTGTACCAAATGCCGCGCAACATTCATCGGTGCACCGCCTGCAGTTTTTTCATCGCCAAAGGCGTCCCAAAGTATTTCGCCGAAACAGAGTATGTTTTTCATAGTGCGATAAAGATAGACACGATTTTTAGGATTTGTTGGATTATGCAGGATTTTTGATTGCGGATTAGTTTAAAATAACGCTGTTACGTTTTGACAAAATAGCTTGCATAAAAAAGCAAGACTAATTTTAACACAAAGAAACAGAGAAAGCGCAGCGTTCACAGAGAGAAGAAAATATTTTTTAATTCCGTGATCTCAGCGACTCCTCCGTATTAAAATTCAAAAATTTGTTAGTTATATAGAAATATTAAATAACGTGTACTGTTTCGGGAGTAATAACTAAAAGGGAAATAATTTCAAAGTGTTTACTTTGCACACACGCTGGTGCTTTTTAAATAGTATAATTTATTGATAATTAAATAGTTAAATTTTAACCATTGGTTAAATTTATACAATTATCTAATAATCAAGTGTTTAATTTCGCATCGCTTTAAATTAGTTTTGCTTGATAATCAATAAGTTATCTTTTTTTTATCTGGCGATGTTTACATCAAAACAACAAAAAATTAATAATATTCTGTAATAAGTTTTGTCCGTTCACCCTGCATGACACTTTCGGTATTCGTTTATGCGGATTTTTTTAATCGCTTAAATTTAATAAAATGTGATGTGCTAACCGTATTTTGCCAATCATAATTTAAGCGAAATATGACGACTGGCCTTGTTTTGGGCAAATTTATGCCATTGCACCTGGGCCATATTGCCCTTATTGAATTTGCCTTACAGCGCTGTGATGAATTGCTTGTTTTAGTTTGCGCCAGTGATAGCGAACCTATACCCGGCGATAAAAGGTTAAGTTGGGTTGAGGAAACCTTTGCAGGTAACAACAGGGTAAAACCATTGCTGTTAAATTACGATGAAAGCCTGCTGCCCAACACCTCGGTATCATCCGAAGAGGTTTCGGCAATTTGGGCCGGGTACTTAAAAAAGCATTTGCCGCCAATAGATATTTTTTTTGCATCAGAGGCGTATGCCACTTACATGGGCCGGTTTTTGGGTTGCGATTACGTCATTTTTGATGAATTGAGGCAGACGGTGCCTGTTTCATCAACATTGATACAGCAATCGCCTTTCACGTATTGGGATTTTGTACCCAAACCTGTGAGGCCGTTTTATGTTAAAAAGATTTGTTTATACGGAACGGAATCGACCGGAAAAACTACGTTTACGGAAAAACTGGCCCGGCATTTTGACACCATCGGTGTTACCGAAATGGCCAGGGAAATATTGGAGCATACTTATGAGTGCACGCCAGCGCATTTAAGCCAGATTGCCGAATTGCAGGCCCGTACGATTAATCAAAAAATAAAGCAAGCTAATAAATTGCTGTTTGTGGATACCGACGTGAATATTACCCGCTCGTACAGCAAGTTTTTGTTTGATGCGGAACTGGCGTTACCCGGATGGATTGAAGAAGCTAATCAATTTGATTTATATCTTTATATGGATATAGATGCGCCATACATACAGGACGGAACCCGGCTAAGCATGGCCGACCGGGATTTGTTGAACACCTTTCACCGGCAGGAATTGGTAAACCGGGGGATTAAGTTTGAACTTTTGAGCGGGAGCTGGGAGGCGAAGTTTGAAAGGGCCATGGAGCTGATTGAACAGATAATAATTGGAGGTACCGGGCAGATTTGACAAATTTTAAAAGTTGTCAAATCTCATTGTAACCAATCCAATTATCCTACGTCTTATCATCAACAAACGCACGTTGCCCATGGTCGAGATATTCGAGAACATTCGTAAAATATATACTTTTAAGCAACCCTGTGCTGAATTGGCCGGGCATATCGAGTTTTTTTCTGAATCGTCATTCGAGGCTACCAGGCAGCACATTACCGGCGAAAGTTTTTCGGTAAAAATGTTCCCAAGCTGGACGCCTACTTTTTATATCAACCTTGGCGAACCTTATTATATTACCCTGGGTAACACCCGATATTTTATTAGGGCCGATGAGGATATCCTGATCCTGCGCAATTGCACAGTGGAGCGTTATAATAGCCCGGCTGATAATATTTTGACCGTGAAGTTTTTCCCCGGTGGACTGGAAGCGGTTTTGGGCATCAAACAGACTGCATTGCAGGATAAGGTAATTAATCTGAGTAAAATCCTCCCGGTTCAGCTACTGCAGCAAATTAAGCAGCCACTTGCGTTTGAGGAACGGATTGCGCTGCTACAAAACTACTTTTTAGCCCGGTACCGCAAGCCTGACGATTATTACCTGAAGTTTGTAAACGATGCCATTGATACGTATGCCGGCACTGGTCTGCAATTTAAAAATGCGGAACTGGCCGAAAAACTGTTCACCACTTCGAAAACTATCAATAGGTATTTTAACC
This sequence comes from Bacteroidota bacterium, assembly GCA_013288685.1. GTDB lineage: Bacteria > Bacteroidota > Bacteroidia > Sphingobacteriales > Sphingobacteriaceae > Mucilaginibacter. The sequence continues at coordinate 18,618 of JABDBM010000058.1, forward strand.
AGGTTATCGGTACATCGCCTAAGAACTATTTCTCCATCATGCGTACCCGCACAGCCTTAACGGGCTATGTAAACCGTAGCGCAGCGTTTATTCCGTTTGAATATGGCTATTACGATATGAGCCATTTTTATAAGGATGTGGTGAAGTTTACCGGCCAGCGGTTGGTAGAGCATGTTTGAGATTTTAACACGGAGAGCACAGAGATTTCACAGAGGACGCAAAGAATTTCTAAAAAGACACTTTGTGTCCTTTGTGTTTTCCCTCCGTGAACTCTGTGTTAAAATCTCAAACATGCAATTTCATTTTGTCCGTTTTTTACTAAAATCGGTTTTATCTATTCGGTTACTTTGTTAAAAAATGGATCATGTTTAAATCAACCATATTAATACTTGTGCTCACCTGCTTTGTTTGGCGCGTAAGTTATGCGCAGCCAAACCCAGGTTATACCCCCAAAATTGAACCCTGCGACTGTATTTTTAAAGCCGATAGCAGCCTTAAAACCCGCTGTGCTTATTTAATAGTTCCGGAAAATCGGAGCAAGCCCAAAGGCAAAACCATTAAGCTGCCCTTTATTTATGTGGAAAGCAGTAACCCTAATAAACATAAGGACCCGGTACTGTATACCGCTGGTGGTCCGGGTGCAAGCTCATTACGCGGAGTTCGGTTTATCAATCGCCGGGCATTTATGCAGGATAGGGACTACATCGCCTTTGAACAACGTGGTACAACTTATGCGCAGCCCTGCCTCTCGTGTGATAACCTCGCCGAAGCAAAAAAAGAGGCCTACCGTAAAAACCTGCCTTTAGACAGCGTGACTTTACAAGCCGTTAAAGCCTGCCGCAAAAAGCTGATTGCCGAGGGTAACGACCTTTCGGCCTACAATACCATCGAAAATGCTGCCGATATTGAAGATTTGCGCCGGGCGTTAAAAATAGATTCTATCAACCTCATTGGCATCTCGTACAGCGGCGGACTGATGATGACGGTGATGCGCAACTTCCCGCAGCATGTGCGCGCTGTGATATTAGATTCGGCATTACCTGGTTTTGTGAATTACGAGGAAGATGCACTGTTCAGCATTAATGAGGCTTTTAACCGTATATTCAGCAACTGCGAACGCGATTCGACGAATACCGCATTGTATGGCAATATGAAGCAGCGTTTTCAGCAATATTTCAGTTCGGTTGGCGAAAAGGTTTTTACACTAAAGTATCTGGAAAAAGGAGGTAAAGACAGCATCAGCATTAAATATGGCCGCAATGAATTGCTGGATTTATTGGTTAATATATTACAGGATAACGGCTCGTTAAAACAACTCCCATACATTATTAACCAGGTAATGGCCGGCAGTCAAACCCCATACATGAAGCGCTATTTGGATGATATTTTTAACAGCGGCGGCAGTAATACAATGGGCATGCGCTATTCCATGTATTGCTCGGAGCAGATATATTTTGCCGATCAGCACTTAATCGATCAGCAAAATACTATATTCCCTTACCTTGCGGGTCTGCGGTTTAACAATGTAGATCACCCCATTTGTAGTTGCTGGGATGTAAAACCGGTAGATAAAGTTGTTAAGACACCGGTTTACTCTAATATCCCGGTATTGCTGGCATCGGGGGATACCGACCCGTATTGCAGGCCGTTTTATAATGATGTTATCCATCATTTTATGCCCAACAGTCAGCGGTTGTTGTTTACTGATAAAACGCACGCGCCGATTTTGAATACCAGGGTAGGGGATGAGCTGATAGGCGTGTTTTTAAATAACCCGATGAAAAAGGTTGTTCCGGATGGTAAAATGGTTGTAGCTTATTAAAATTTGAAATGATGATAAAAATATTTTTCTCACTGCTGTTATCAGTAATTATTCTGCCGGTATTTGCTCAAAAAGCGGATAACCGGATTACTATAGGCACCATTGATACCCTTAACTCTAAAATCCTTAACGAAAAACGGGCAATTTACATCCATATCCCCGATGGTGATAAAAACCAACGGTACCCGGTGTTGTATATTCTGGATGGCGAAACACATTTTCAATCGGCCGTGGCCATTGTGGAACAAATATCCGGCATTATCCCCAATATGGTTATTGTTGGCATTGTTAATACCGACCGCGAGCGAGACCTGACGCCAACCCATGTTAGCCCCGATAAGTTGGTTAGTCCCGGCGAAGCCAGGCATACCGGCGGCGGTGAAAATTTCCTGAGCTTTATAGAAAAAGAATTGATTCCGTATGTAGATACGCATTACCCAACCACATCCTACCGTGTGTTTAGCGGGCATTCCTTAGGCGGTTTAACGGTGATGAATGCTTTTATCAATCATCAAAACTTGTTTAATACTTATATTGCTATTGACCCAAGCTTATGGTGGGAGCAAGAAAATTGGATAAAAAGGCAGGAGCCCGGGTTATTACAACATAACCTAAATAACAAAGCGTTGTTTTTGGCCGTGGCAAACAATGTCCCCGAAGGTATGGATACGGTAAGCGTTCTAAAAGACACTACCGGCGCGGCCCCTGTTACCCATGCCTTACTGCCATTTGTATATTGGCTAAAAGAAAAACACCCGAATGGTTTGCGTTGGAGCTATAAGTTTTACCCGAATGAATGGCATGGCTCGGTAGAGTTGAACGCCGAATACGACGCCCTGCGCTACCTGTTTACGTTTTATCATTTTGATATGAACCATTTGCGGGCACACCCGGAGTTAAATGCTGATTCTTTGATTGCTGCCCATTTTGATGACGTGTCTGCAAAGTTCGGCTATAAAGTATTACCATCCGAAAGCCTGGTTAATGATGTAGCCTATGCTTACATGGGCATGCATAAAATGGATGCCGCCTACGCGCTTTTTAAACGGAACACTTATAATTACCCCCAAAGCGGTAATGCTTTTGACAGCCTGGGCGATTTTTATACAAATAAAGGGGATAAGCAAAAAGCTATTGAGGCGTACACCAAATCGTTAAGTTTACAGGAAACAGCGGATACCCGCAAAAAGTTGAATGATTTGAAATGAGCGCAGATTTGACAACTTTTTTAAAGTTGTCAAATCCATGAGGCTCCTACCGGCAACCTGAAATAAAAGTAGGCGCCATTTTCTGTGGTGTTGGCTAATATGGAAAATTAAAAATTTACGGGCAAACTAAAGCGAAAGCTGCTGCCTTCACCGGGTTCGCTTTCGATGGTGAATTTGCCATTGTGTTTTTTAATAATCTCTGATGCAATATACAAACCGAGGCCAACTCCCTGGTAAAGCATAGCGGTTTTGCTTACGCGATAAAACCGCTGAAATAGCTGGCCGATATCCTCTTTTCCAATGCCGATTCCAAAATCATCTACCTGTACCAAAATTTTACCGGATTCGACCCTTGCTTTTACTACTACCTTATCGGCATCCGGCGAATATTTTATCGCGTTGTTCAGCAAATTGATCATCACCTGCTCTATGCGGAACTGGTCGCCCTTGTAACGCAGGTTTATTGAATTTTCAAGTACAATGCGGTGTTTGCCCGATATCTGTTGCACATTGGAGATGCTGTTAACCAAAGCATCCGAGAAATTAAATTCTTCAATATTCAAGTCAATTTGCCCCGAATTGATGCGGGTCACATCCAGAAGATCAGCTACCAATCTTTCAAGGCGTTTAATGCTGTGGTTTGCATTTAAAATAAAGGCATAGGTTTTATCAGCTTTATTAGCCGTTTTTTCAAGAAGTTGATTAATGGCTTTAATATTGGTTAACGGTGTTTTAAATTCGTGGCTCACCATATTAAAAAACTCATCTTTCTTTGCTTCCGCCTTTGCCCGCCGTTCTTTTTCCTGCTTTTGAAACAACAGTTCCCTATTGGCTATGATTAATTCGGCGGCTCGTTTCCCCTTTTCTTCGTCCTGAAAGCCCAGTTCCTTCAGCGCAATAATCAATTCGGCGGCCCGTTTTTCTTTTTCTTCGTCCTGAAAATCGAGTTCAATATTGGCAATAATCAATTCGGCAGCGCGTTTTCCCTTTTCCAGGTTTAGAAAATCAAGTTCATTATTGGCTATCGTTAACGCCGATTCGAGTTTTTCCTTCTCCTGGTTTTGGAACACCAATTCGGAATTTGCGATAATTAATTCAGCGGCCAGCTTTTCCCTTTCCCGGTTTTGAAATAGCAAATCGGCCTTTGCAATAATTAATTCATCGGCAAGTTTTCCTTTTTCATTGTTTTGAAATAAGAGTTCCCTGTTTAAAATGATCACCTCAGCTGCCAATTTATCCTTCTCGCGGGTCTGCAAGTCAAGTTCCTTGTTCGTCGTTACTAACTCTGTGGCACGCAATTCCCTTTCGCCATTTTGAAAATCAAGCTCGGCGTTCGCCAAAATTAATTCGGCTGCACGCTTTTCCTTTTCGTCGTTTTGGAATCCGAGTTCGATGTTAGCCAGAGTAAGTTCTGCCGCCCGTTTGCCCTTTTCTCTATTTTGGAAATCCAGTTCAATGTTGGCGATAATTAGTTCGGCCGCCCGTTTTACCTTCTCATTATTTTCATAAAGTAATTCGGTGGTTGCAGCATTTAATTCCGCAGCAAGTTTTGCTTTCTCTTGGTTTTGGATCTGCAGTTCCTTGTGTGCAATTAATAATTGGTCCGATAGATCCTTAATATCCATTAATTTGTTTTAACAGGTGTATCGTTATAAAATAAGGATATCATTTTGTCCGAACAAACCGATATTTATTGGTGGCTGGCGCTGATTTTGAGGTGCTAAACTTAAAAAAACCGGATTGATGTAATGGTACGGAATAAAACGGTTAGTATTCAATTAATTACGATGTAAATTATTTTCCGAATTTACATTGTAACTCATAGTCCTCATTCTCGGCCCTACACTGGCCTCCCTGCTGCCAAAGCCCTATCCGCCCATTTTACGGCCAAGCGTTCACGATATTGGGCATAGCGGGCTTTAAAGGTCATTTTGAGTACGCTATCCAATCCGCCTTTTATGGCCAGGTTGTATACGCTGGCCGCTTTGCGGGTTACCGAGGCATCCCAGGCACGCAGGCTTAGCGAATAGCCACCTTCAACATATTTCATCCAGTGCCAATAGCCGGTGGGCATAAACAGGGTATCGCCATGCTCTAAAAATACCTCAATGCCCTCGACGCCGTCAAGGGCCGGGAATTTTTTAATATCGGGATTTGCCACATCATAATCTTCCAGTGCATAAGTGGCATTGGGGATACAGTATAGGCGGCGCTTCCATTTATTTTCGAACAGGATCACATGCTTGCGTCCGCCAAAATGGGTATGGAAAATATGCGGCAAATCAATGTCATAATGTAAAAAAGTAACCGAGTTCGATCCGCCGAAGAACATGGAGGGCATACTTTCTAAAAAGCCTCCCATTAAATCCTTCGGGAATGCAATGTCATCCAGCAGTTGTGGCGCCTGTTTAAAAATGTTAAAGAAAAATATCCTTAATTCGGTAGGCTCGCGCATAATCAGGTCCATATATTCATCAAAAGGCATTTGCGCGGCAGATGAATTGATGGGTTTAGATGGATCGGCTTTGGAGTTATCGTACAGCGGTACTACCTTACTGCCTACCACTTCTTTTAAGTATTCGGGTGTCCATTTTTGGCGGGCGGGCCAGTTATTGGTTAGGCCCTTAATTACCAGGGGACGGCGCGGATTTAAATAGCCGGCAGCAAAATCAGCGGGTGCAATGGTTTCAACAGTATCTATAGGGCGCAGTACAAAACTCATATTTCATTAACTCCTTTTTGTCAACAAAAGTTTAAATAAAACTTTAATACAGGGATTTAACAAAATAACGGAATAAAAGCCCGGCGATTGTTATGGAATTGTTAAATCAATCTAAAACTAAGCAGGTTCCTTTTCCAAAAGCGCTTTATTTGCCCGTTTAACAGCCAGTTCTTCTTTCCAACCCATGTAGGCGCCCTTAAAATTCTTCTTCATCAGGTCGTCGAACTTGCGTTGTACGGTTAAATTATACAAACTTTTTGCTTTTATGGCCCAGGATTTATCCCAGGCGCGCAGCGAAATGGAAAATGAACCCTCGAGGTATTTCATCCAATGCCAGTAACCGGTAGGCATAAATAGCGTATCGCCGTGTTCCAAAACAGCTTGCTGCCCTTCAATGCCCTGTAAAGCCGGGAATTTTTCGTAGTCAGGGCTTTTAATATCATAATCCTCGAGCGCATAAGTGGCAAACGGAATACAATACAGGCGTTCACTCCATTTTTGGTCGAACAAAATAACGTGTTTACGGCCGTTAAAATGCGTGTGGAATATATGAGCCAGATCGATATCGTAATGCAGGAAAGTTTCGGAACCTGCGCCGCCAAAAAACATATTAGGGTATTTATCCAAAAAGCCACCCATCAGGTTGCTGGGGGAGCGGTAGTCGTCTAATAGCTCGGGCGCATGTTTTATCGGGTCGAACAAAAATATACGAAGATCAGTGGGTTGTTTTTGTATCAGGTCGATATAATCGCCAAATCTCATTTCGGCAGCTGAGGCATTGATCGGTTTGGATGGGTCAGCTTTTGAGCTGTCATACAAAGGCACAACAATATCACCAACGGTTTGCTTCAGATAATCAAATGTCCATTTTTGTAAAGCAGGCCACTGTTGGGTTGCCTTGCGTATAATGAGCGGTTTGCGAGGGTTTAAATAGTTGTTAATAAAATCTTCCTTTTTTATTTCATCAACAATGTCAATCGGGGTAAGTAACATGTTCTATTTACAATTAATTAACAAGCAAAATTAATTAATTGTCAAAAACGCGAAAAATGGATGTTTGTTTTTGAAATTTAGCTGACAAATTGTTTGCTTCATGGTTGATGGTTCATGGCCGGAGGCAGGGAGTTCATAGTTGATGGTTCATAGTTCATGGCTGGAGCGATGTGAGGACACTTCTCTACTATGAACTACGAACCATTAACCATGAACTAATTAGGCATCAACACCGTATTCACTACATGAATAACGCCGTTGCTTTGGTTTACATCGGCAATAGTAATCCACGATTCGCCGCCCTTTTCGTCAACTAAATACAACTTTTTGCCTTTCGCCATAACCCATAACTTTCCGCCTTGCACAGTTGTTAACTCAGCTTTGCCGTTGCCAGCCTTAACTTTATCCCATAGGTCGGTAGCGCTTAAACGACCAGCTACTACGTGGTATGTTAAAACCTTTGTTAACACGGCTTTGTTTTCTGGTTTTACCAGGTTGTCAACCGTTCCGGCCGGCAACTTGTCAAAGGCTTCGTTGGTTGGTGCAAATACCGTAAATGGCCCTACCGACTCCAATGTTTCAACCAGGCCGGCTGCTTTTACTGCTGCAACCAGGGTGGTATGGTCCTTTGAATTTACGGCATTTTCAACAATGTTTTTGGTAGGATACATGGCTGCGCCGCCTACCATTTTGGTTTGTGCATTTGCTTTTTGGGCTGTTGCAAAGCTTACTATTGCAAAGGCCGCGATAATTAATTTTCTCATAGTTTTAATGTGTTTTTTATTTACATGAAACTACGATGGAATGGAAAATCCGGTTTTTGCCGGGGAGGTATTTTACCAATGGGGTTCTGGTAATGTATTGTAAATCAGTGGGAAAAATTTAGAAGCGGCCTCTTTATAGAAACATGATAGACTTAGAAAGGCATCAATTTGTAGCTGCCTCATTAAAAAAACAATTCCGATGCTATATGATCAGCATATAGTTTTCCAGGCGGGGTGAGGTAAATTGTATCATCTTTTTGTTCAATCCAACCATTATCAAAAAATTGGCGCGCTGCCGTTATTAGCAACGCCCGCGAACCATTGGCTATAGTATTTAATTTGCCCAAATCCAATCCCCAAATAGTACGCAGCGAGGTCATAATGTATTCATTAAGCCGGTCGGTTTCCGTTAATATTTCCGTTTCGGCGGGGATAGTTCCTGTTGAAAGTTCCTGTATGTATTTGGCATTATTGGCAATGTTCCATTGCCGGGTATCGCCGTTATATGAATGTGCCGAAGGGCCAATTCCCAGGTATTTTATGCCTTTCCAGTAATTGGAATTATGCCTGGAATAATGCCCCGGCTTGCAAAAATTTGATATTTCATAGTGTTCAAAGCCCTTTTGCTGCATGGCGTCCATCAGCTCAATAAACTGTTCGGCGCTTTGCTGATCGTTCATGGCGGGCTGCTTTTTCTTTTTAATGAACGATGCCAGGGCGGTTTTAGGCTCAACTGTCATCGAATAAGAAGACACATGTGGTACATCCAACTCGAAAACCTTGTTGAGGTTATGCTTCCATTTTTCATCGGTTAACAGAGGGTAACCATAAATTAAATCCACCGTTATATTTTCAAATCCAGCATCTTGTGCTCTTTTTACCGAAGCTTCTGCCTCGCCGGCGCGGTGTACGCGGTTCATCCATTGCAAGTCGTCATCAAAAAAAGATTGAATGCCGATGCTGAAACGGTTTACCCCGGTGTTGCGCAATGATTGCACTTTGCTTTTATCCAAATCATCCGGGTTAGCTTCGATGGTAATTTCGGCATTGGCTGATACCGTATGCTGGTTGGTAATGGTATTTATTAAACTATTGAGTTCATCCGCAGTTAACAATGAGGGTGTGCCACCGCCAAAGTAAATGGTTTCAACGGTTTCGCCATCCAGGTAGTTTTTTTGCAGTTTTATCTCTTTCAATAGCGCCTGCAAAAGTTCATCTTTATATTTTAGCGAGGTACTGAAATGAAAATCGCAATAAAAGCATGCTTGTTTGCAAAAAGGAATATGGATGTAAATGCCGGCCATGGCGCAAAGGTAAGCGCAATTACGAGTTCCGTAATATTTATGTTGAAAAGGACTCTATTCTTATTCGTAAACACGGATTGGTGAAGGGGCTAACGATAAACAAATAAAACGCTTCGCAATAAAACAGGGATCGATTTAGCCATACAAGATTCTAAACAAAAAAGAGCAGCTTACGTATAATACAGTTAAAAAACAATGACGGTCGGGCATCATAATAATATTGCTATTGAGAAGTTTATTGTTAAAGGACTCTTAAAACAAATAAATGGGTAGATTTAGGACGATGAGATCTCCAAAATATTCCTTTACTATCTTTTTGCTGGCGATATCCTTCGGTTTATTAGCCCAAACCCGGCAATTACATTTTGACCATCTTGGAACTGCAAACGGCCTTTCGGAACTCAGCCCTAACTGTATATTACAGGATAGCCGCGGGTTTATTTGGATAGGCACTGAAGATGGCTTAAACAGATACGACGGATATAAATTTAAAATATTCAGAAACGATGTTAAGGATACAGCGACGATTGCAAATAATTACATCCAGGATTTAGCTGAGGATAAGAATGGGAATATATGGGTAGCAACAGTTGGAGGCGGTTTAAATAAGTTGGACCGGAAAACCGGCCGTTTCCACCGTTATTTGTATAACGAAAAAAACAAGAATGGTATTTCAAGCAATTTTGTGAGTAAAATTGTTTTTGATAGTTCCGGGAAAATATGGGTAGGCACACAAAAAAATGGATTGGATTTGTTTGACCCCCGAACAACGCACTGGAGACACTATTTGCACAATATCCATTTTCCCGGATTCTATTTTTGAAAAATCCAGAATGTCATTGATCACATTCATCAGCCCGTCGCCGCAGTTTATAATAGTTTCTGTGTATTCATGCTGCTCATCGCTCAATTCGGTTTCGGCAAGTAGCGAGGCCATGCCGATAACACCATTCATCGGCGTTCTTATTTCATGGCTCATTGTTGCAAGAAAAATGCTTTTTGCCTGGTTTGCCTTATCTGCTTCCTGACGTGCAAGGTATTCCTGGTTCTT
>JABDBM010000059.1 GCA_013288685.1 Bacteroidota bacterium
CGAAAATGTGCCTGTTGAAACGCTGAATGGCATTATATGCCCAGGCTTTGTAAACACGCACTGTCATTTGGAGCTTTCGCACCTTGGCGAAAAAATTGAACAGCGGAAAGGGCTGGTCAATTTTATTAAGGATGTACAAAAATTTCGCGGGACGGATAAAAGCGAGGTTTATGATGCGGCCCTAAAAGCGGATAGCGATATGTATGATAGCGGTATCGTTGCCGTTGGCGATATTTCCAATACAAATGCCACCGTTGGCATTAAAGCAGCAAGTAATTTATACTACCATAGTTTTATAGAAACTTTTGGCTTTTTGCCCGAAAGGGCCACCGAAGTGTTTAGTAATGCCATGGCGTTATTAAACGAATTTAAGCCGCAACCCTGCTCCATAACCCCCCATGCACCCTATTCTGTTTCAAAGGAGTTATTCCGGCTAATCAGTAAATACAGCGAAACGGGGCCAAACCTCATCAGTATCCATAACCAGGAATGCGAAGACGAGAATAAATTTTACAGGTACAAATTAGGCGCGTTTAACGAACTGTATGAACACTTCGGGATTGATATATCGTATTTTAAACCACAGGCCCGCAATTCGGTACAGGCTATTATCCCGCTGCTAACCAGCAAACAAAACATTTTACTGGTGCATAACACCTGCACCAACTTAAAAGATATTTATTTTATAAAACGATTTGACCGTAAAATTCACTTTTGTTTTTGCCCCAATGCCAATTTGTATATCGAAAATAAATTGCCAAAGGTGGATTTGTTTATAGGCCAGGGATATAACCTCACGTTAGGCACCGATAGCCTGGCATCAAACACCAAACTGTGTATTTTAAACGAAATGCGCACCCTTCAACATCACTTTCCATCGTTAACCACAGCCAATCTGATTAAATGGGGAACCCTTAACGGTGCCGAATATTTAGGTATTGATGATGAAAAAGGGACTATTGAAGCGGGTAAAACACCCGGCTTGAACCTGATAACCGGACTCGATGGGTTGAAAATTACACCGGAGACGAAAGTGAGAAGGCTGGTTTGATATTGTTGAAATGTTTTAATGTTGTAAAGCTGGAATGTTAAAAAAAACGTACGATTTTTAGATTTATCCGAACAACCAGGTAACTTTACAACATTTCAACGTTAAAACATTACAACAAATTTCCTAATGAAACACCTCGACATAACTATAAAAGGCCGCGTACAGGGCGTAGGCTTCCGCGCCTGGGCAAAATACGTAGCCGATCAGCAGGGTGTTACCGGAACGGTAAAAAATGAACCCAACGGCGATGTAACCATTGCCGCCGAAGGCGATGACCTCTCGCTTGATCTATTTTTAGACGAATGCTATACCGGTTGCGACTATTGCACCGTAACTTCTGTTGAAAGCAATGAAGGCGAATTGAAAAACTATCGTAATTTTGTGATCGTTAAATAACACATTAAATTACAGTAAAGTCATTGTCTACCGCTAAAAAATTCGCCGGGCAAACCGCCATATATGGTTTAAGCACCATTATCTCGCGGATGATCTATTTTGTTCTTACGCCTATTTATACACGTACGCTTCCAGTTGGCGGCAACGGTATTTTTACTGCTTTATATGGCGGGGCCTCCATTGTTAATGCCATCCTTGCCTTTGGCATGGAAACCACCTACTTCAGGTATTTGCAAAAACACGAAGACAAAAAGCAGCAAGTATATAATAATGCCTTTGGGGCGGTGATAGCTATTTCGTTTTTGTTCCTGTTGTTTTCTCTGCTGTTGTTAGATCCTATAATTAATTACCTGCAAGCCGGTGTTGCTAAAGATCATGCGGATTATACTTTTTACGTTAAAAACTTCCTGGTAATATTAGTAGCGGATGCTTTTTGTGTTATCCCTTTTGCCAAAATCCGTGCCGATGGGCGCGCTGTAAGGTATGCGATGATTAAATGCATCAACATATTGTTTGTGATGCTGTTTAATTTATTCTTCCTTTTTGGTATTCCATATATACTTAAGCACCATTTACCGGGATTTCATTGGTTTGCTGGTTGGTACAGGCCGCACTGGGTGGGTTATGTATTTTTTGCAAACGCGGCGGCCAGTATATTTACCATCGTATTATTATTACCTGAGGTTTTAAAACTCCGGCTTAAGTTCGACAGGTCGATGTTCGGCGAAATGTTTACCTACAGCTGGCCCATACTCATTGCAAATATTTCGTTCATTATTAACGAATCGTTAGACAAGCAAATGCTGAAGCATTTGCTGCCGCACAGCATAAGCGATCAGCAGGTAGGTATTTATGGTACCTGCGCAAAAATTGCTTTATTCCTTAGCCTTTTTGTGCAAGCTTTCAGGCTTGGCGCCGAACCTTTCTTTTTTAGTCACGCCAAAAACAAAAACTCGGGCGAGACTTATGCCCGTATCATGAATTACTTTGTAATTACTGTAGCAGTAATCTGCGTGGCACTGGTGGCTAACGTGAACCTATTGGCGCTTTTTATATTCGGTGGAGAAAAGCATTTGGTTCATCATCAAATGGTGGATAATATTTACTGGTCGGGCCTGGGCGTTGTACCGCCGTTGTTGTTTGGCTATTTAAGTTTGGGTATTTATATGAACCTTTCGGTATGGTATAAACTGTCCGATCAAACTAAATACGGTTTATATATTTCGGGTATTGGTGCAGTGCTAACCATTATTTTAAACTGGTGGCTTATTCCCAAATACAGTTATATGGCATCGGCCTGGATATCGTTTGCTGCTTATGCCACCATGATGGTGCTGTCGTACGTTTGGGGGCAAAAAAACTATCCGTTGCCGTACAATATAAAAAAGAACCTTTCTTATATAATTATATCAGTTATACTCGTTTATTTGTCATTCAGTGTATTTAAACGTAATATATTTGTGGGTAATGCGTTGCTGCTGTTGTTTATAGCAGGCACCTGGTACAACGAAAAAAGCGAACTAAAGGCTATATTTAATAAACGATGAACATCAGGATCATAAATAAATCAAAAAATAGCCTGCCAGCTTACGAAACACTGCATGCAGCAGGGATGGATTTGCGCGCCGATTTGGAGGAAACGATTTCGCTTAAACCAATGGAGCGCAAACTAATCCCAACCGGTTTGTACATGGAATTGCCGGAGGGATTTGAAGCACAGATACGCCCGCGCAGCGGCCTTGCATTTAAGCATGGTATAGGCATCGTGAATTCGCCGGGCACAATTGATGCTGATTACCGTGGTGAGATAAAAGTATTGCTGGTAAATCTGTCGGACCAGGTGTTTGAAATAAACACCGGCGACCGGATTGCGCAAATGGTAATAGCCCGGCACGAAAAGGCTGTTTGGGAGTTGGTTGATGAATTAAATGAAACCACACGCGGTGCTGGCGGTTATGGACATACAGGGGTAGGATAGACCGGGAGAGTCAAGACTATAAGATGCAAGAAACAAGACTTGAAGAAAGGGTTTTAGCAATGATGGATATGAGTTTTAGAAACCAAATAGAAGTTTTACAGGAGCGCAAAGTCCGCATGCCGGCCGCTGCTTTTTTATCTTGCCTCTTGCTTCTTGCTTCTTGTTTCATTCTTCAACAGGCTCATGCTCAAACTACCAAACCGGCCGGTAAGCCGATGACTAACCAGGATAGTGCTGCTGTGAAAGAATTGTTTTTTAGCGCACTAACCGAAAAAACGGTTGATAACAATAAAGTAGCTGCCGATTTATTTGAGCGGGTAATACAAATGGACCCTTTGAATGATGCTGCCATGTATGAACTGGCAAACATCCGCAAGGTGGCGAATAATTATGATGATGCATTGCCACTATTGCAAAAAGCAACAGGCATTAAACCTGATAACGAATGGTACTGGCTGGCCCTGGCCGATTGTTATGAAAAAACCAATGATTTTGCGAAGCTTAACAAGATTTTTGACGAACTGATTAGGATAAACCCCGATAAACCCGATTACTATTTTGACCAGGGCAACGCCTACTTTTACGAGGGCAAATATGATGAAGCGTTAAAGGTTTACGATAGACTGGAAGCTGTAACCGGGTTGAATGATGATTTGATGGCCAGCCGCCAAAAAATTTATTTGAAACAAGGCAAGCTCGACCTGGCGACCAAACAGTTAGAGCAAATGATTGAAAAAGATCCGGCCCAAATAAAATATTATTTGTTCCTGTCGGAGCTTTACAATTCAAACAACTATCCCGATAAGGCATTAAAAGTGTTGCTGACGGCTGAGAAACTTAGCCCGAATAATGGATTGGTGCACCTGGGATTGGCGGATATTTATCGTGATAAAAAAAATATTGATGCCAGTTATAACGAATTGACCCTGGCTTTTGCCATTTCGGATTTAGACATTGATCAGAAGATAAAAATAATTTTAGGCTACTTACCTAAATTTCCGGACCCGAATGCGAAGGCCAGCGCGTTGGAGTTAAGCAGGATCCTAACCGTTTCGCACCCAACAAACGCCAAAGCTTATGCTGTGTATGGTGACATGCTGTTGCAAAACGATAAGATGAAGGACGCTAAGGAAGCGTACCAAAAATCGATTGAATTAAATAGCCAGGTGTATGAAGTGCAGGAACAGTTGGTACGCATTGAGTTGAGTCAGAATGATATTGAGGGGGCCATTAAGGACGGCGAAAATTCCCTGTCGCTTTTCCCCAACCAAGCCTGGATGAACTATTTAACAGGTGTGGCCTGGCTGCAAAAAAAGGATATTAAAAAAGCACTGGAGTATATAAAGAATGCCACCGGATTGGAATTTCAGGACAAGGACCTGCTGGCGCAAAGCTTTTCGGCATTGGGCGATTGTTATCACGATTTGAAAGACAACAAAAAATCGGACGATGCCTATGATAAGGCGTTGGGCTACAATCCGGATAACGCATTTACGTTAAACAATTATGCCTATTATTTATCGTTAAGAGGCGAAAGGCTGGATAAGGCTGCAGCGATGTCAAAACATTCAACCGATTTACAGCCTAATAATTCGTCGTTCGAAGATACTTATGCCTGGATATTGTTTAAACAAAAAGACTATGCAGGTGCGCGACAATGGATTGAAAAGGCGCTGAGTGACGATAAAGACAAAAGCGCAGTGAAGTCTGAACATTACGGCGATATTTTGTTTTATCTGGGTAATGTGGATGCTGCCGTCGAGAATTGGAAAAAAGCTAAGGCAAACGGAGATACATCGCCTGTTTTAGATAGAAAAATAAATGAAAAGAAATACATTGAGTAGAATCAATAGTTATATAAAACTGGCGGCGGTGTGCGGCCTGGTATTAATTGTTAGTTGCAAGGCAAAAAAAGCGTTAATAGCACCTCCTTCAATTGCAACTAATATTATGCCGAAGGCGACCGACCCCAAACGACTCAGGCTGGAAGTGTTAAAGGCAGGGCAAAGCAACTTTAATACTTTTACGGGGAAGGCGCGTACAAAACTCGATATTGATGGTAACAGTAATGATGTTACACTAACCATCCGCATTAAACACGACCAAAAGATTTGGGTTTCGGTTACCGCCATTGCGGGGATTGAAGTGGCGCGCGCGGTAATTACGCCCGATAGTATTTTGATGATGAACCGCCTGCAAAGTGTGTACATAAAAAAACCTTTCAGCTATGTAAATTCGTTGGCGGGCAACCAGGTTAGTTATAAAACGATAGAAGCCATGCTGGTGGGCAACATTATGCCCGAGTTGCTGAACGAAGAGGCAGATATACAAGCCAAAGGCGACAGTTTGATAGTAAGCGGCAACCTGCAGGGTATAGTTTATAAGCTGATAGCAAGCGGAGCCGCCATGAAAGCAACGCAAACAAATTTGGATGATCAGGATGCGGGACAGTCGTTACAGGTAAATAACAGCGCATTCGTACAAGTAGGAATTCGTACGGTACCTACGCAAATAGATATTGCAACAGCAGTAAAAGCTAAGAAAATACAGGTTAATTTGCGTTATGTAAAAACGGACTTCGATTTGCCTGTTGATGTTCCATTTAGTATCCCGGCAAGGTATACCGAGGCAAATTGAATTTAGAATTAAGCTATCAATGAGATATTTAAAAATCATCTTTTGTTTTCTGCTGATTCTCTCATCGGTGAGAGTGCACGCCCAAAGCAGCCAGGAATTAAAGCGGCAGCGCGATCAGTTAAGTCAGCAGTTAGAGCAATTGAACCGCGAATACGAAGAGACATCAAACAACAAGCGGTCGACGCTTGCGCAATTGAGCAATTTAAAGCAGCAAGTTGCCTTGTTAGGGGCGAAAATTGAAAATATAAATTCGGCTGTAAGGAATTTGGATAACCAGATTTCGGAAAGCAATAATTCGGTACATAGCCTTCAGGCGCAGCTTGCGCAATTAAAAAAAGAATACGCCGCTATGGTACTTTTTACCTACCACAACCAAAGTGCTTACAATAAGTTGATGTTTATTTTTGCATCAAGAGACTTTAACCAGGCCTATAAACGTTTAAAGTATTTACAGCAAATAGGAACCTACCGCGAACGGCAGGCTACCTATATACAGGAAACGCAAACCGAGCTGCATGTTAAAATAACCGAACTGGATAAAAATAAAAAAGAAAAAAGCAGTTTATTAATTGAGCAGGAAAAGGAAAAAGCGACGCTGAATGTTCAACGGAATACCCAGGCGCAGGTGGTGGCAGATTTGTCGAAACACCAGGGACTGCTGAAACAACAACAGCAGGATATACAACGAAAAATAGCCAAAACAAACCGCGAAATAAATGCTGCCATACAACGGGAAATAGAAGCTGCCCGGCGTAAGGCAGAAGAAGAAGCCAAACGAAAAGCCGATGAGGAAGCTAAAGCCGAACAAAAGGCTGCCTTAGCCAAGGCCAAAGCCGAAAACAAGGAAGCGCCTGCGCCAAAACCAAAGCCTGCTGTAAAAAGTATATCGGCCAGTGAGGCTTTGAATGCTACGCCCGAAGCTGCAAAACTATCAAACGACTTTTTGGGCAATAAGGGCGCCCTGCCATGGCCGGTAGCTAATGGAAGCGTGAAGCAGGATTTTGGAATTTACTATGAAAGCGGTATTAAAAATGAAAGTTACGGCTGGGATATCCGCACCAATACAGGGGCATCGGTAAGGGCAGTTTTCCAGGGCGAGGTGAAGAGTATTTCGAATATTGAGGGGACGTTTTTGGTGGTGATACAACATGGCGAATACTTTACGGCATACTCTAATCTTAAATCATTCAATGTTAAACAGGGGCAAAAGGTTAGTACCAAGCAAATAATAGGCTCGGTAGCAACTGATTCATCAACCGGCGAGGCCGTGGTAGGCTTTGCTTTATATAAAGGACCAACTGCTGTTAATCCGCGGATTTGGCTGGCGGGTAATTAGTTTTTACTAAATTTACCACAAAGGTCACAAAGATGAAAACACAAAGAACACAGAGATTTTGGCTCTATGACATTTGTATAGGAGAAATTAACCACAGAGATCGCCGAGGAGGCGCAAAGCGCACGGAGAATAGAAAAAAACAGTTGGCGAGTATTGATCAACTCACTGAATTACTATTAAAACTCCGCGTACTCCGTGCATTCTCTGTTTCTCTGCGGTAAAACTAACAAACAGCGATGGGCCTAATGGCCAAATTAGTTTTGAACTTTATAATATTTTAATTGTTTATATTTGCAGGCTAAATAAATTGTAAGGGTATGGGTGTTACGCATCTTTTGTTCATAAGCAACCTCTTTTCATCAGATATGGTTATCATTATTGTGGTGGCCTTGTTTCTGTTTGGGGGCGAGAAGCTTCCGGAAATTGCGAGGGGACTGGGAAAGGGAATTCGTGATTTTAAAGACGCATCAGAAGGAATAAAACGCGAAATTAATGATCAGATAAATAGTTTCGAAGAGAAAAAGGCCGAAACTGCGCTAAATAAACAAGCTGAACAGGTGCAACAGCAACAGGCTGCTGTTGCTCCCGAAACGCCAACCCATCCGGTAGTGGAAAACACGATGCCGGTAAGCGATTACAATTTTAACCCGACAGTAAACACGGAGCCCGAAGTTAAACCGGAGGAACATACCGAAATTGTTACTGAAAACAATGCCCCTGTTGCCCGAAAAAGGGAAACGGATATAGAATCAATTAAGAATTAATTATTACTATTGTAAACATATTTTAAAATAAACAAATTATGGGACTTCTGGAACCGCAACATATTCTCTTAATCGTCTTAGCGTTATTGCTATTTTTCGGCGGTAAAAAAATTCCTGAACTAATGAGAGGTTTGGGCAAGGGGATGAAAGAATTTAAAGATGCACAAAACGGCGAAAGCAGCAGTGCACCTACCAACACTACAACTACAAATCATACTACTTCGGACGAAAAACCGAGGGTATAGTTCGCGTTGGTCATTAAGTCATTCGCTGCGCTGTCATTGAGTCATTAGGCTATTGGGATAAGATTAATTTGATTAGTAAAAATTCACCAATGACCTAATGACGCGAAGCAAAATGACTCAATGACTTAATGACCGCGAAGCGAAATGACTTTTTTCGAAACTTATCTGTTGATATTTTATATTTCAACGGATAAGTTTTTTTATTTTTAGCCCATGACTAAATCGTATACCTCTTTAGCAGAAATAAAGAGCGGATTGCAAAGCGGGGAAATTACAGTAGAGAAACTGGTAAAGAGTTATTTAACTAAAATTACTCAAAATGCTCATCTGAATGCTTTTAACGAAGTGTTTGATAGCGAAGCGTTAGCCTGTGCTAAGGTGGTTGATGCACGCGTACAGCAAGGCACTGCCGGTAAACTTGCCGGTATGGTTATTGCCATAAAAGATAATATTTGCTATAAGGGTCATAAAGCCGCTGCCTCCTCAAAAATTCTGGATGGTTTTACTTCAGTTTACTCATCAACCGTTGTGGAACGGATGCTGGCCGAAGATGCTATAATCATCGGTCGTTGCAATTGCGACGAGTTTGGTATGGGGGCAGCTAATGAAAATTCACATTTCGGTGCTGTAAAAAATTATGCCGATGAAACTAAGGTTTCTGGCGGTTCGTCGGGCGGTTCGGCAGTGGCCGTGCAGGCGGATATGTGCCTGGCTGCATTGGGTACCGATACCGGCGGGTCAGTTAGGCAGCCAGCTTCTTTTTGCGGATTGGTTGGCTTAAAACCTACTTACGGCCGTATTTCGCGGCACGGTATTATTGCTTATGCTTCCTCTTTTGACCAGGTGGGTACTATCACAAAATCTGTGGAAGACGCTGCGCTATTGCTGGAGGTAATGGCGGGGCCCGACAGTTACGACAGTACCTTGGCCCAGATTTCGGTTCCAAAATTTAGCCAAAATATTAAACCTGTTACTCCTAAAAAAATAGCCTATTTACAGGAAGCATTATCGAGCCCTGGCGTGGATGCCGAGGTGAAAAATAATTTGGCATCCTATATTGACAAGTTACGTGCCGACGGGCATACCGTTAAACCCATAGCGTTTGAATATTTGGATTACCTGGTACCTACTTATTATGTGTTGGCTATGGCCGAGGCCTCTTCCAATCTTTCCCGGTACGACGGGGTGCACTCCGGCTATCGTAGTCCGGCGGCTGTCGATTTGGTTTCTACGTACAAACGCTCGCGGTCCGAGGGTTTTGGTAAAGAAGTTAAGCGCCGCATTATGCTGGGCACATTTGTGCTGAGTGCCGGTTATTACGATGCCTATTACGCTAAAGCACAAAAAGTACGCCGGTTGATACGCGAAAAAACGGATGCCATTTTGCAGGAATGTGATTTTATTTTGTTGCCAACAGCGCCCGAACCTGCATTTGCGATAGGCAGGGGCGAAAAAGATCCGGTAACAACCTATCTGTCAGATATATTTACGGTGCAGGCATCGTTGACTGGCGCGCCTGCAATTTCTTTACCTACAGGCAATAATAATAAAGGTTTACCGTTAGGCTTACAATTGCTTGGCAAGCATTTTGAAGAACAGGCCTTAATTGATTTTTCAAAATATTTCGTTGGGCTATAAAATATTAATATATTAGCAATGAACTCAGCTTAAAAAGTATTTCGCTGCGTTAAAAAACACCCTAAGGAATGAAGAGACTATTGATTTTAATCGTCGGGGGCTTGCTATGGCAAACTACCTGGGCGTCCTCAGCTCTTATCACCAATTTTCAAACTGCGGTGCAGCAACCAGCCCAGCAGAACAATCACCACGTACTAAGTACCGAAATTACCGAAGCTGACGATACCACTCGTGCCGACACGGTAACTATTCCGATAGTGGATAAACCCGATCCGCTGGGTGCCGAAAGCCGCGTTTACAAACGGCGATTAGATTCCCTTACGAAACAAATTCCATTGGATTATAACGAGTATGTACAAAGCTATATCAATATTTACGCCCGTAACAAAGAAGAAATGGGCCGTGTTATTGGCTTAACCAAATATTACTTTCCAATTTACGAAAAAGCATTTCATGATGCCGGTATACCTGACGAGATAAAATACCTGTCGATAGTTGAATCTAAGCTCGATCCTTATGCGGTATCAAGGGTTGGCGCAACCGGCCCCTGGCAGTTTATGTTTACCACCGCGAAAGTTTATGGCCTTGCGATAGATAAATTTGTTGATGACCGGCGCGACCCTATACAGGCCAGTTATGCAGCGGCACGATATCTGAAAGAATCATTTAATGAATTTGGCGATTGGTTGCTGGCCATCGCATCCTATAACTGCGGCACAAGCAATGTGGAGCGCGCCATTCGTAAATCGGGTGGGGCCAGGGATTTTTGGACTATCCGAAAATATTTGCCGGCCGAAACAAGGAATTATGTACCGGCGTTTATTGCTATGGCTTATGTAATGAATTGTTACGACCATTTGAACATTATCCCCCGCGAGTGCGGATTTTCAATAAAAACCGACACGGTTTTGGTGAATAAATTTATACCGCTAAGCACCATAGCCAAGGTTTTAGAAACCGATTTAAAAGTAATAACCAATTTAAACCCTGCCTATCGTAAACAGGTAATTAATGGTACTGATGGCGCCCCGCGCCGGTTGGTTATTCCGCAGGTTGATAATGAAAAATTTGGCGCGTTGTTTAGCGCCCTGAACGATTCAAACGCAACGGTATCTTACGCTTCTTATCGCGACGACAATGCCGCCGAACGTCCGCGCATTCATAAAGTAAGGCGTGGCGAAACATTGAACCAGATAGCCGATAACTACGGTTTAGAGGTGCAGGACTTAAAAGTTTGGAACCATTTGCACGGCAACAAATGTAAACCTGGGCAAAAACTGAAATTAAGCGGCCATGCTGTTGAGAATGTGTACGCTTCGGTAGGAAAGCATCATAAAAATCATATTACCTATAAAGTTAAAACCGGCGATACCCTGAGCGGGATAGCAGACAGATTTGATGCTTCTGTTGCCAGTATCAGGGAGCTGAATGGATTGAAAAAGGGTAGATTGCAGCCGGGGATGAAAATTAGGATTTAAGGATTTTTCACTGCTAATAGTTTTTAAAAGGCGTTCAAGAAGGCTTCGCCGTTTCGGAATTGCGATTTGCGGATTTAAGCGTCTATCTTAATTACATCCGCAATTAGTAAAGTTCGTTGAGCTATCATTGCGATATCAAATTAAGTGTTGTGCCAAAAATTAGATGTAAATGCGATTGGGTTATTGGCCTCGGGCAAATACCATGCCCTCATCAATTCATGATAATCTCTGATGTGAAATATGATCGGTTTGCAGAACAGGTTAATGCCGATGAAGTTTATATGGCAATGGATATTGTTGTTAAATGCCCAAATTGTCAACGTATGCATGTATTTTGGGATGGATTTAACAGTCCACAAACGATCTATAAATTAGAAGAATAAAGGCTAATCACCAAATCGCAACATGAAAAAGATCCTCATCACCTTAATCCTTTTCAGCCTTTTCTGCTCGTTTAAACCGCAGGAATTTTCATGGGTAGCCATTGGCGATTCCATTACCTACTTGAATGATCATCCCGACGAAACCGGTTTCCGGGTGTCAAAAGGGTACCTAACGCGTACCATCGAAAATTTTCCGGGTGCGAATTATATCAATAAAGGATATAATGGCTGGACTTCAGGAAACATCGCAGATCATATTGATAGCCTGGGCCTGGTTAAGGCAGATATCTATTCCGTTTTTTTGGGAACCAATGACTGGTGGCATGGCCGGCCACTCGGTACGCTGGCCGACTATGAAAATAACCACGGCAATAATTCGGTGTATAGCTCCTTCCGGATCATTATCAATAAGATCCGGTCGTTGAACCCTTCTGCTAAAATAGTATTGATTACCCCAATGCAGCGTGCAGATTTCGTTTATATTAAAGATCCTCACAATAACGCCTACGGAAGTTATCAACCTAAAAACGGTCAATCACTGGAAGCGTTCGCCAACGCCATCGATTCTATTGGCGACCTGGAACATATAGCAGTGGTAGACCTATATCATAATAATCAGCTAAAAGTTGAAAAGCTGATGAAGTTTAAGCGATTGAGGGACCCTAATACCGGGCAGTACCGGAATTATAAATATCCCGAATCAACAGGTATCCCGTTTGATCCGGCTAAGGATGAATATCCATACCCCAAAGAGGCCATCAACCTTACTTATGATGGGCTGCACCCTTCTGATAAAGGGAATAAGATAATTGCTAAAAGTGTAACTAAAGTGTTTAAGCAGTTGTTGGGAAGTAACTAATTGATGAAAAATTTATCAATTAGTCGTACTATTTGATTATTTCATTGTCAGGAAGTTTAGGGATATCTATTATCCACTGTTTGATCACTACAAAGAAAACGCTATAATTAAACGAAACTTGCTTCATTTCTTAATAGTTAAATAAAGGTAAGGTGGCTCCATTTTGCGCCAAATTTTTAAAATTATCGGGAAATTAGGGCTTTTTGCAATAAAAACATGCATTAGCGGTCCGCTTTTCCACGCGCTGATTGCCTTTTGTTAAATTATACCTTTTGACTATCAGGTATTTACATGGTGTTAATTAATGGTTAAATGTTAATGTATTGATTATTAGTGCGTTCCATGTATTAAAAAGTGTTTCGTGTGTGAAAAAGTGGAACGCTTGCAAAACACTCAAGCATTCACCTGTATAATGCAATTATCAATTATTCGGATCATTTCTAATCCCTGCACCTCTGTACATTCACTCTTCTCACCTTTTTTCTCCATCCACCCAAAAAGAAGTGTAATTTTGGGGACTTGAAATTGAGAAGATGAATAAACCAACGCGTAACCAGGACGCATTAAATTACCATTCGAAAGGCCGGCCCGGCAAAATTCAGGTTGTACCTACCAAACCCACCAATTCGCAACGCGATTTGAGCATGGCTTATTCCCCCGGCGTTGCCGAACCATGTTTGCGCATTGCCGATAACGTGGATGATGTATATAAATATACCGCCAAGGGCAACCTGGTGGGGGTAATCAGTAACGGTACCGCGGTACTTGGCTTAGGCAATATTGGTCCCGAAGCCAGTAAGCCGGTAATGGAAGGCAAGGGCCTGCTGTTTAAAATTTATGCTGATATTGACGTGTTCGATTTAGAGGTAAATGCCAAAACGGTTGAAGAGTTTGTTGCTATTGTTAAAGCGCTGGAGCCTACTTTCGGCGGCATTAACCTCGAAGATATATCGGCCCCAACCTGCTTCGAAATTGAGCGCAGGCTAAAGGCCGAAATGAAAATCCCGGTAATGCACGACGATCAGCATGGCACAGCCATCATATCGGGTGCGGCATTGATCAATGCCTGCGAAATACAGGGCAAAAAGCTGGATAAAATAAAGATGGTTGTGAATGGCGCCGGCGCCGCCGCCGTATCGTGCTCAAAAATGTACCTGGCGCTCGGCGTAAAAAAGGAAAACCTGGTGATGTTTGACATCAACGGTTTAATAACGCCTGAGCGTAAGGACCTTGATGAGATTAGGTTGGCGTTTGCCTCCACCCGTAAGGATGCTGGTACCCTGCTGGAAGCCATGAAAAATGCCGATGTTTTTGTGGGCCTATCAGCAGGTAATGTGGTTACGCCAACTATGTTGCTGGCTATGGCCAAAAACCCTATCGTGTTTGCGATGGCAAACCCCGAGCCCGAAATAGCTTATGATCTGGCTGTAAATACACGCAAAGATATTATTATGGCCACAGGCCGGTCGGATTATCCGAACCAGGTAAATAACGTTTTGGGTTTCCCCTATATTTTTAGGGGTGCGCTGGATGTGAGGGCAACTGCCATTAACGAGGAAATGAAAATTGCAGCCGTTATGGCTATAGCCGGGATGGCGAAAAAGACTATCCCGGAAACGGTGAATTTGGCATATAATACTACTACTTTGAAATTCGGGCGGGAGTATATTATCCCTAAACCTATGGACCCAAGGTTGATTACCGAGGTATCCTCGGCAGTTGCCAGGGCAGCAATAGAATCGGGCGTTGCGCGTAAAGTAATAACCGATTGGGATGCGTATAGCGAAGAGCTGCGATTACGAATTGGTATTGACGATAAATTGTTACGTAACCTTACCAATAAGGCCCGTCAGAATCCAAAACGGGTTGTTTTTGCTGAAGCTGATACTTATAAAATATTAAAGGCTGCTCAGATTGTAAGAGAAGAAAGAATTGCCACGCCAATTTTGTTGGGAAATGTGAACAAAATACGGCAGATAATGAAGGAGAACGACATTGACCTGGGCGATGTTACTATTATTGATCCGGAAGATAACTGTGCCAATTTTGAGGAATATGCCGATTACCTTTACAATAAACGGCAGCGCAGAGGAGTTACCTTATATGAATCGCGGAAGCTGTTGCATGATCGTAACTACTACGGAGCCTGCATGGTTCAGTTTGGCAAGGCTGATGCGCTCATTTCGGGCTTAACTAAGGATTATGTGACCACTATTAAACCCGCCCTGCAAATTATTGGTACCGACGAAGGGGTACGCCGCGTTGCCGGTATGTACATGATGATCACCAAAAAAGGCCCCGTATTTTTTGGCGATACTACGGTAAACGTAAACCCATCCGTACAGGATTTGGTGGATATTACGGTATTGATTGAGCAGTCGGTAAAGAAATTTAATGTTAAGCCGCGGGTTGCCATATTATCGTACTCTAACTTTGGTTCCAACGAAGGGCCTATACCCGAGAAAACGCGTGAGGCAGTGCGCATCCTGCACGAAAAATATCCGGATATGGTAATTGATGGCGATATGCAGGCCAACTTTGCCCTAAACGCCAATTTACTGGCAGACAACTTCCCTTTTTCAACATTAAAAGGCCGGCCCGCAAACACGCTGATATTCCCAAATCTCGAATCGGGCAATATCGCCTATAAACTTTTGCAGGAAATGGGGGGCGCCGAGGCTGTTGGCCCTATATTATTAGGCCTTAAAAAACCGGTGCATGTATTGCAGTTGGGCAGTTCGGTACGTGAAATTGTAAACATGATAACCATTGCTGTTATTGATGCGCAGGAAAAAGAGAAGTAACAGCAGGATGAAAACAGAAAGGTAAAAGGCGAAAGATAAAACGTAAGATTTGTTTACGTTTTTGATGGATCGGAAAAATTTATGTAAAAAATACATACCGCTTATAAGAATTTGAAGGTTTTAACGTTATACCCGTCAGCAAATGGTTAATTAATTAAAACCTTTTGCCTTTTGCCTTTCACTTTTTGCCTAAATAATTTACCTTTCACGCAAATAAGAAACGAAAAGTATGTACGCCTATATTGATGGTAAATTAGTGTTTAAAAATGCGGCCTTTGTGGTGATTGATGCAGGGGGAGTGGGCTATCATATAAATATTTCGTTAAACACCTACTCGCAGCTGGGTACAGCCGAGCGGTGTAAATTATATACCTGGTTACACGTTAAGGAAGATGCGCATACGTTATACGGATTTATTGACGAGGGCGAACGCCGCCTGTTTTTGCACCTGATATCCATATCGGGCATAGGGCCAAATACTGGGCGGATGATGTTATCGTCTATAACACCGCAGGAGATACAGAATGCAATTATATCGGGTAATGTTTCATTGATACAGAAGATTAAGGGGATAGGCCCCAAATCGGCCCAGCGGATTATATTGGAGTTGCAGGATAAACTAAAAAAAGAAGGTCCTGATACGTTAAGCGTAACGCCAGTAAACAAAACCGCTAAAGAGGAAGCCTTGTCGGCGCTGGTGATGCTTGGTTTTGCACGCAATGCTGCCGAAAAAGTGCTTGATCAGGAAGTAAATAAAAATAATGAAGATTTAACAGTAGAACAGCTTATTAAATTCGCCCTAAAAAGTTTATAATTACGAATAAATTTTTAACCACATTACTTGATTAGATTTTTTACCCGACGGCTTATATTAGGCATATTTATTTCTGCATTTTGCGGGATAGGGACTGCTTTTGCCCAGCAGCAAACCCCGCCTGCAAAGCCAGACACAGCAAAAGTTACCATTCCGCTTAGCAATAACGACTCACGAAATTATAAGTTACGCGAAGGAATTTTTGACATCGATCCGCCGGGACTGGTTCGTACGGTTGAATATGACGCAGTTACCAACCGGTATATACTTTACGAAAGGGTGGGCAATTTATTGTACCGCGCGCCGCAATACCTTACTTTTTCGGAATATCTGGCATTGAAGGTAAAGGAAGATCAGCGCCAAAATTTCCAGAAAATTTCTGATAGTTATGCCTATCAATCGCAGCAGCCCGGTTTTATCCCGCAGATAAAAATCCGCAGCCAAACATTCGACCAGATTTTTGGTGGCTCAAATATTGATATCAGGCCGCAGGGATCGGCCGAGGCGATATTGGAAGGGCAGTTAAATCAAAATGATAATCCGCTGTTTAATACCAAACAGCGCAACCAGTTTAATTTCAATTTCGATCAAAAAATACAATTAAACGTAACCGGCACAATAGGCGATAAGTTGAAAATTACCACCAACTATAATACCGATGCGCAGTTTCAGTTCGAGAACCAAATAAAGTTGGACTATACTGGTCACCCGGACGAGATTATTCAAAAAATTGAAGTTGGTACCGTAAGTATGCCATTGCCCACCACCCTGATAACGGGCAGCCAGGCTTTATTTGGCGTAAAAACCAAATTGAAGTTTGGCAAACTGGATGTTACCACCATTATGGCGCAACAGCGCTCGCAATCGCAAACTATTACTATAACCAATGGCTCGCAGCAGGGTCAGTTTAAATTAACCGCTGCCGATTATGAAGCCAACAAGCACTTCTTTTTATCGCAGTTTTTCCGCAATAATTATGATAAGGCGCTGGCCAATATCCCTATCATCAGTTCGAATATCAACATCACCAAAATTGAGGTTTGGACAACCAACCGTACCAATAGCACCACCGGATCAAGAGACGTACTGGCGTTTTTAGATTTGGGTGAAAATGTGCCTTATAATAATACAATTATACGCGGTGGCCCCGGCTTTACCGGTTTGCCGGCAGGCTTCCAGGGGCCCGGTTTTCCACAGGAATCAAACTCCTTGCTGCGTAATTTACCGGCGAACGCACGGTTAACCAACGATCCGCAAAATACCATTGCCACCTATTTTAAAACTACAGGCGGATCAGACAACTATTCGAAATTAACTTATGCGCGCCTGCTTACTACCAAAGAGTATACACTGCACCCGCAATTGGGCTATATCTCATTAAACTACCCGCTAAATAACGACGAAGTGTTGGCGGTGGCTTACCAGTACACCTATAATGGTGTGCAATACCAGGTGGGTGAGTTTTCGAGTGATGTGGCGGTTAACCCCAATACGCCAAAGGTTTTGTATGTAAAGTTGCTAAAAAATGAGTTGTTAAAAACCAGTCTGCCCACCTGGAAATTAATGATGAAAAATATTTACTCGCTTAACGCTTTCCAGGTTAGCCCGCAGAATTTTAAGATGACGTTGAGCAGGTTGGACGATAAATCGGGTATCCAAAAAAATATAATGGAGGAGGGGCAGAATACCAAAAGTAAGTTGTTTTTGCAGTTAACAGGTCTGGATAACCTCGATCAGCAAAACAACAAGCAGCCCGATGGCTATTTTGATTATTTGGAAGGCATCACCATCGATTCGCAAAATGGGCGCATAATGTTCCCGGTATTGGAACCCTTTGGGTCTGATTTGGCTAAACAGTTTGCACCCGGCGAGATTGATTTGAAGAACCGTTATGTATACCAGGCGCTGTACGATTCCACAAAAACCATTGCGCAGCAACTTTTTCCAAATGCAAACAGGTATCTTATTTCGGGTACGTATTCAGCAACCGGCGGATCGGTTTACCAATTAAATGCGGTTAATATTCCGCAAGGATCGGTAATTGTAAACGCCGGTACTTTAGCGCTAACCGAAGGCACCGACTACACTATCGACTACAGTGCGGGCACCATCCGTGTACTTAACCAGGCATTGCTTTCATCGGGCCAGCCCATTACGGTAAAGGTGGAAAATAACGAGCTGTTTGGTGTGCAGCAAAAATCGTTATACGGCGGCAGGTTTGATTATCATGTAAATGATAAGCTGAACCTGGGCGCCACTATTATGCACTTAACAGAACAACCCATTACTCAAAATGAAATAATAGGGCAAGAGTCTATCTCCAATACCATGTATGGGTTTGATGCTAATTATAAATCAAATTCGCGGCTGCTAACACGGCTGGTTGATAAAATTCCGTTTATCCATACTAAGGTGCCATCGTCAATCAGCTTTAATGGCGAGTTTGCCCAGCTATTGCCAGGCAGCCCCAGCGCGTTGAATTTTGCCGGCTCAAAAAACGGAACTTCCTATCTGGACGATTTCGAAAACAGCCAATCGGTAATTGATGTTAAAAGCGCCAACGCGTGGCAAATATCGGGCACGCCCCAAAATTTTCCCGAATGGCAAAATTTTAACGACCTGAGCTATGGCTTTAACCGCGCCCGCCTGGCATTTTATAATATCGACCCTATTTTTTACACCGGATCAACCATCCCGGTTAGCTCCAACGAGCTATCCAACCAATATGTAAGGCAGGTTTTGCAAACAGAGGTTTTTCCGTTTAAGCAATCGCCAACAGGGCAACCACTAAGCATACCAACGCTCGATTTGGCATTTTATCCAACCATTCGCGGTCCATATAACTATACCACCACTGGCATTAACGCCGATGGTACGCTTAAAAATCCAAAAGCCCGCTGGGGCGGTATGTTCAGGGGAATCAACTCCAATGATTTTGAATCATTAAACGTACAATATATTGAGTTTTGGGTAATGGATCCTTTTATCTATAAACCAAATTCAGAGGGTGGCGATTTGTATTTTAACCTGGGTAATATATCGGAAGATATTTTGAAAGACGGGCAAAAAAGTTTGGAAAACGGTTTACCGATTGATGGTAATACCAGCAACGTAACCGAAACTGCCTGGGGGCGGGTGCCTAAATTACAACCTGTTGTAAATTCATTCGACAACAACCCGGCCTCGCGCGCCTTGCAGGACGTGGGTTTGGACGGCATGGCCGATGCCGACGAGCAAGTAAAATTTGGCCCCGTTGTACAACAGCTAAAAGGACAATTAAATTCAACGGCGGCGGCCACTATAGCTGCCGATCCGTCGTCCGATGATTACCAGTATTACCAGGGACCGGCTTTGGACCGTGCCGGTGCAGGGATTTTGAAACGCTACAGCATGTACAATGGCACCGATGGTAACTCGCCGACGGCGCAGCAATCGCAGGCGCTGCTCGGTTTGCAAACATCTGCATCAACTGCGCTTCCCGATGGCGAGGACATCAACCATGATAATAACATGGATCAGGACGATGAATATTTTCAATATAAAGTATCCATACGCCCTAAAGATATGGTGGTTGGGCAAAACTATATCACCGATAAGGTAACCTCTGCAGTAACCCTTGCAAACGGCACAAAAACCACCGCTACCTGGTATCAATTTAGGGTGCCTATTGTGGCTTATGATTCGATAGCAGGCGGTATACAGGACTTTAAATCCATCCGCTATATGCGTATGTTTATGACTCACTTTGCCGATACTGCTGTGCTGCGTTTTGCCAGCTTGCAATTGGTGCGTGGCGAATGGCGCGCGTTTAATACTGAAAATAACCCTGCAAATGTACTATATGGTGATCCGCTGGTAAACAATGCGCCGCTTGATAACTCGACCATTGATGTGGAAACGGTAAATATAGAAGAGAATGGCCTTCGGCAACCTATACCTTACGTAGTACCGCCGGGTATACAGCGCCAAACGGATTACAGCAATTTACAAACCAATACCAAATTGAACGAGCAATCGCTTTCGTTCCAGGTAACCAACCTTCGCGATGGTTATTCAAGGGCAGCTTTCCGTTTATTTAATAACGACTTGCGGCGTTATAAACAATTGCAAATGTTTATACATGCCGAAGGGAACCAACTAAGGAATAATGATTTGAGCGGCTTTATCCGTTTAGGTGCCGATTATACCGATAACTACTATGAATACGCAGTACCATTACAGGTTACCCAACCTGGCACTGCCGACCCAAATGCAATATGGCCCGCTGTAAACGAAATGGACATTGAATTATCATTGTTAACAAAGGCTAAAGTTGATCGTAATAATGCTAAATTAAACGGCCTGCCCTGGCCGTTGACGGTGCCCTATACCGAAACCGATGGGCACAACACCATCACAATTAAAGGTCAGCCCGATTTGAGCCGTGTTACTACGGTAATGGTTGGCGCCCGTAATCCGTTAAAAACAGCGGCAACAAGTGGCGCTGACGACGGCCTTGATAAATCGGGTACGTTATGGTTTGATGAGTTGCGCTTAACCAACTTTAACGAACAGGGGGGCTGGGCCGCTACCGGCAGGTTTAACGCCAAACTTGCCGATTTTGCCGATGTTACCCTGGCGGGAAGCAGAACAACCGCCGGCTTTGGCACACTTGACTCGCGCCTGGCCGACAGGAGCCTGAATGATGTTAACGTTTATGATGTATCAGCCAATGTGGAGTTGGGTAAGTTTTTCCCGGATAAAAGCGGCATACATATCCCGGCTTATATTGATGTTTCATCACAAGTAAGTACGCCGCTGTATGACCCGGCGTCGCCCGACATATTGTTAAAACAGGAACTTAATGCGCCTGGCATAACCGCCCAAAAACGCGATTCGATACAAAACGCAGCCGAGGATTATACCAAGCGGAAAAGTATAAACTTAACCAACGTACATAAAGCCAAAACCGACCCCAAGGCAACCAACCATGTGTGGGATGTGGAGAACCTGAACGCTACCGTTGCATATACCGAATACGAGCATCACGATTTTACAACGCTTGAAGATATACAGACAACCTACCATGTTTCGCTGGCCTATAATTATACCAACCAGCCTAAATATTATAGTCCGTTTAGTAAGATTATAAAAAATAATTTGTTTGCGCTCATCCGCGACATTAATTATAGTTTGATGCCTACGCGTTTAAATTACAGCATACTTTTTGATAAAATGTATTCGGAAAGTACGTTACGAAATAACGATCCGAACGCCCAAATACCTATCCCAACCACGTTTAACAAAACGTTTTCGGTAACCCGGATCTATGGCCTGGGGTGGAATTTAACCAAGTCGCTGTCGATGGATATAGATGCTACTAATCTTTCAACCGTGGACGAACCTACGGGCCGGCTTAGCAACGGTTTAAAAGTGGATACACTTTGGCATAATATTGAAACCCTTGGCCGCACCACCAACTATAACCATACCCTTAATTTTAACTATACCGTGCCGCTAAATAAAATACCGGGCATGGACTGGACAACCTTAACCGCGCATTACAGCACACACTTTACCTGGCAGGGCGCACCGCTTTTTGCCATAAACGACCCGCAGTTTGATGTTGGTAACAGTATCAGCAACTCGCGCACCATACAGCTTAATCCTACATTAAACTTTGATGCTTTATATAAAAAGATAGGTTTTATAAAACGAGTAAATGGCCCCGATAACAATAGTACCCTGACTAAAGTTTTGGTGGGATTGCTAACCAGCTTTAAAACATTTAGCGGCACCTACACGCGCACCGACGGGACCTTTATACCGGGTTACCTGCCACATTCTAACTTTGCTGGTGAGGATTTTAGTTACGATGCACCTGGTCTCGGGTTTTTATTGGGCAGCCAGGCCGACTTAAGGCAAACTGCTATTGAACGCAACTGGATAAGCACCGATACCCTGCAAAATCAGCAATACGTAACAACTTTTAACGAGGACCTGCACCTGAAAGGAACTTTTCAGCCGATTAAAGATTTACGGATTGAGTTAACCGCCTTTAAAACACAGGATCATACGTACTCAACCACCTTTAAATCTATCGATGGGTCGGATCGTATTCAGGACCTGAACCCAACTACGATGGGTAACTACAGTGTATCCTATTTAACCATTGGTACCGCGTTTTCTAAAATTAGCGGGGTGGATAATAATTCGCCAACCTTCCAAAAATTCCTGGATAACCGTACTATTATTTCGCAACGATTAGGCGCTACAAATCCAAATTCAACCGCTCCGCCAACTAATGGCTACGCTGATGGTTATGGGCCAAACTCACAAAATGTTTTGGTGCCGGCATTTTTGGCGGCGTACACCGGCAAAGCGGCAGGTTCAGTTGGGTTAGGGCAGTTTCCGGCTATTCCTATTCCAAACTGGCAACTTACTTATAACGGATTGAGCCATATCGCATTTTTTAGCGACATTTTCGATTCGTTTGATGTATCGCATGGTTATCGTTCATCTTACAACGTAAGCGGTTATACCACCTTGCTGCAATACCAGGCTGCAAATGGTGGCGTGCTTTCAAGGGACGCTAACAATGACTTTTTGCCGGTATACCAGTTTTCGTCAATTACCATACTGGAGCAGTTTGTGCCGCTGATAGGTTTTAACGCCCGCTTTAAAAATAGCATGACGGCCACTTTGGAATACAGGCAGAGCCGGTCACTTAGTTTGAGTTTGTTAAACAGCCAGCTGGCACAGCAAAACATGAATGTGTTTGTATTTGGATGGGGATATCATACCAAAACATTTAAATTTCCGTTTGGGTGGTTTGGTGGTAAAAATGATAACGACGTTAATTTTAAGATTGATTTTTCGTTACAGGATAACAAAACACTCATTTACCAGGCCGATATACAACAGGCGCAGGTATCATCGGGCGCACAAAATATAACAGTGCGGCCTTCTATTGATTATTTAATAAGCTCGCGGTTTAACCTGAATTTGTTTTATGATTCAAATATAACCCGGCCCTATACTTCGCAAACGTTTAATACAGCGTTTACCAATTTCGGGATAAATTTGAAGCTGATGTTGCAATAGGGAACCTTCTCTATTGCACCGTCCCCTCTATGTCAATTTCGACAGGGGTACGACGGAGAAATCTTTACGAAACATACGTTGTTCGCTATGCCGATTTGATATGCACTCTTCCAGCCATGTTTGTAAAGTTTTCGCACTGCGTTCGAAATGACATGAATTAATAGGGAATTTAAGACCAACCCCAGCAATAGACAAAATCGATAATTTCAATGCAAACAATTGTTAACAAACCACCCAATGTTAAAAAATTGTCCCTTCAGCCAACAAACCGATGATAAACTTAAC
The DNA here is from genome assembly GCA_013288685.1 of Bacteroidota bacterium. Classification (GTDB taxonomy): domain Bacteria; phylum Bacteroidota; class Bacteroidia; order Sphingobacteriales; family Sphingobacteriaceae; genus Mucilaginibacter. The sequence goes on from JABDBM010000059.1 coordinate 23,752, forward strand.
ATTCAGTTTATGATTTACTTTAATGGGAAACCTACTTTTGCTGCGTAGAAAAACAACCATAAATAATGAAAAAGATCATTACAACGGCCCTATTGTTATGCTGCTTTTTAGTTGGCTTTGGCACCATCGCAAATTTAAACGGTAAGTGGACCGGAACGTTAAAAACCGATGGCGACGATGAATATCCTTTACTCTATAACTTTAAAATTGACGGCGACCAGCTAAGCGGTACCGCAAAAACACCAAAAGGCGACCTGCCCATCAATGATGGTAAAATCGTCGGTGACACTTTTAAGTTTAATGTAGTTATCAGCGGCATGGAAGTTGACCATAGCGGCAGGTTTTATGGAGATTCGGTTGGCGTGGATATTAGTTTGGGTGATGCACGTTCGCATGCTAAGTTGATCAGGACGGAGTAGCGCGGGAGGCTTGAGCCCCAAGTCTTAAGTTAAAAGTTTTAGCCGGATGGGTTTAACGACTCAGAACTAACGACTTTCGACTTTAGACTAATTTATGTTTTGTTTTAATAAAATGCTACATTTAAAACATAAACATAAAACCAAATAAGCAATTATGAAATCAAGAATTTTTATGACCACAGCGCTGGTTTGCGGTGCATTATTTTGTTTCGCAGCTTTTGCCGATTTAAGCGGTAAATGGTCGGCATCGTTTAAAACACAGGACGGCACAGAGTTTCCACTAACCTACACTTTTAAAATTGACGGCGACAAATTAACCGGCACAGTTGGGTCGTCGCAGGGCGATATTGAAATGACTGACGGCAAAATTAACGGCAGTGATTTTTCTTTCAGCCTTTCGGTAAATGGCACCGATGTTAAAAACGTTGGCAAGTACTACGCCGCAGCCGATTCGGCAGGTATTGATGTGGATTTTGGCGGAATGAAATCGCACATGTCGTTGAAAAGGGCTAATTAGTGGATGAGTTGGATGCGTGGATTGAGGTGAACATAATCAACTTAATCCAACTTATTCAACTAAAAACTTCCTCCAACTGTAACACTCACCCCAATTCCTGCATCTCATATAAAAAACTAAATTTTATGAAAAGAAGAATCTTTACAACCACTGCGCTGGTATGCTGCTTTATGGTTTGCCTGGCAGTAGTTGCCGATTTAACCGGAAAATGGACCGGAGTTATTAAAATACCTGATGGCACTGAAATTCCGGTGACTTATAATTTTAAAGCCGATGGCGATAAACTCACAGGGACAGCCGAGTCGCCTGACGGACAAGGGACAATTGATGAAGGAAAGATTAGCGGAAGCGACATTAGCTTTAAGGTTACCATCAACAATATGACCTATCCGCATACTGGTAAAATTTATGCTGATTCGTGCGGGCTGGATATTGAGGCCCAGGGTGCAAAACTTCATGTTACTGTGAAACGTGCTGATAAATAAGTTAATAACCATAACTTTTAAAGTCGTTTAGTTATCCAAACGGTAACAAAATCAATCATCATGAGAAAATTATTTACAACCACAGCATTGGTATGCTGCATTATGGTTTGCCTTGCGGTGGTAGCTGATTTAACCGGCAAATGGACCGGAACGCTTAAAACACCGGATGGCGGCGAATTTCCGATAAACTACACTTTTAAAGTCGACGGTGATAAATTAACAGGTACGGGAACAACACCCAGTGGTGAAATCGCTATTGAAAATTGCAAGATAACAGGCGCCGATTTCTCGTTTACCGTTCCGTTTAATGGAACTGATATAAAAAATACCGGTAAGTTTTATGCTGAGGGCGATTCTGTTAGCCTGAATATAGATTTTAACGGCATGGCGATGCACAGCACGTTAAAACGGGCTGATAAGTAGACTGTTGAGTTGGATTAAGTTGATTAGGTTAATAAACCACTCGCTTAATCCAACTTAATCAACCACTCACCACCCAATCAACTTTTTCCGTACCTTCGCGGCTAATATGATACGCCGCTTTATTGCTTATTTGTTAGTGGTTGCGTTAATGGCCTCCAACTTTTCCCGCTTTTTTGTATACGCTGGTTTTGAGTTGAACAGGAATTACATCGCCACAAAACTTTGCGAAAACCGCAATAAGCCCTGGCTGCATTGTAATGGCAAATGCTATTTCATCAAGAAGATAAGGCAAGCCGAAGAAAAAGAGAAAAATGAGGAGCGTCAGTCTCAGAAAAATCTTTTCCAGGAAGCTTTATTTGTTCAAAAGCCCGGCATCCGGTTTTATTCGCAATTGTTGCAGGTTATGCAGGTACCTATGCACCGCATCGCCCTGCCTGCTGTTGACCTTCCCATCTTTCAGCCTCCCCAGTTAGGCTAATTCTTTTCTTTGTCTTTATAGCCGTTAAAATGTGACTGTTGATGATTTTTATCGTCAACCGATGAGCATGTGCTATTCGGCTAATTATCATTCAATTTTATTGTCCAATTATCATGGTTGTTTGTATAAGTGATACAGCAACTGTGTTTAAAATATTCGTTAAATGCATCTTTTTAAAAAGACTGTGTGCATTGGTATCCTGTTAATTACCGGGATAGCCTTTGGTTACGCGCAGAAAATATACAAGGGAAAAGTTATTGACCAACTTACCCAACAACCTATTGAATACGCCTCGGTTTATGCTCAGGGACAATCTGCCGCTACCGGCAAATCCGGAACTTTTCAACTATCATTAAAATCCGATACGGCAACTTTAACTATAACCTATATAGGCTATAAGAAGAAGTTGCTGCTGCTGAATAGTTCGCCCGAAAGAATTATTATTTCACTCGAACGAGGTCAAGTTGACCTGGATGAGGTTGTAATATCACCAGGTTTAAACAATAATTCATTTCATACATTAAGCGCCATCGACCTGAACTTGCGCCCTGTAAATTCTTCGCAGGATTTAATGCGGTTAGTGCCTGGCCTGTTTATAGCCCAGCACATGGGTGGCGGCAAGGCGGAGCAGATTTTTATACGCGGCTTTGACGCCGATCATGGTACAGACCTGAATGTCTCTGTTGATGGCATGCCGGTAAATATGGTGTCGCATGTTCACGGCCAGGGGTATGCCGACCTCCATTTTTTAATACCTGAAACTGTTTCGTTATTTGATATCGGAAAAGGTCCGTATTATAGTGATCAAGGAGATTTTACCACCGCCGGTTATTTAAACTATACCACCAAAGATGCCCTGGATAAGAGCATGATCAGCCTGGAAGCCGGCCGGTTCAATACTTTCAGAGCCGCTGGGGTTATTGATCTGCTGAGCAGCAAAGCCAAACAAAACGGAGAAAATGCATACATAGCAGGCGAGTATAATTACACAGATGGCCCTTTTCAACTGGCCGAGCATTACAAGCGTTTTAACCTGTTTAGCAAATACAGCAAACAACTGGGGGCTAAAAATAAGTTGTCGGTGAGCGCATCAACTTTCAGTACCAATTGGATACCGTCCGGCGAGATACCGGAAAGGGCCGTGGCTGCCGGCACTACTGCCATTGATGAGGATGGGAATCCTGTTAAAATTCCAGTTGCCGGGAATACCATTAGCCGTTTCGGCACTATTGACAGCGCACAGAACGGAAAAAGTACCCGCACTAATATTATCTTAAAATTGGCGTCGGACCTTAAAAATAACTGGACGATGGAAAATCAGTTATACTATACCCATTATACGTTTCAGCTCCATGTAAATTCTACCTTCTTTGCTGATGATCCGGACAATGGCGATGAGAAATTTCAAAATGAAACCAGGGATATGTACGGCTACAACGGCAAGCTAAGCAAACGGAGTTATCTTGGGAAATCGTTGCTTACCTCCGTTTTCGGCATAGGCGATAGAATGGATAGAACGTATGGCACCCTATACGCAGATGTTACCGAACAATACCAGTTTTTGGATGCCATAAGCCAGGGCGACATTAAAGAAAACAACCTGAATGCTTATGCTGATGAAACGCTGGAATCAGGAAAATGGCTATTTAATGCTGGTGCGCGGATTGATTACCTGAATTTTAATTTTCACGATACCACCCAAAATAAAGCTATAATAAGCCCGAAAATTAATATTCAGTACACCGCCAATAACCAAATTCAGTTTTACTTAAAAGCGGGGAAAGGGTTTCACTCCAACGATGCCCGTGCAGTAATAGGCAATAGTGGGCTGCAAACATTGCCGACTGCTTATGGGGTAGATTTGGGGCTTAACTGCAAACCCATTCCGCATTTATACCTTAATGCGGCATTGTGGTATTTGTACCTGCAACAGGAGTTTGTGTATACTGATGACGGCACCATTGAGCCCGGTGGCAAAACCCGCAGAGAGGGTGTCGATTTTTCGGCACGTTACCAGCTAACCAGCTGGCTTTTTGCCGATTTAAACCTGAACCTGGCCAGGCCACGGCTGATTGATGCCAAAAATGACGATAACTATTTACCGCTTGCACCTACATTTACCAGCACCG
>JABDBM010000060.1 GCA_013288685.1 Bacteroidota bacterium
AACCTTACGTATTAAAACAAATGCAACCTACTGATGATAAGATAAACTTCGAACTGTTTAAAGACCGCTATGACGATATAGACCAGGTTATTAACGATATGGCAGTATTAACTGCTTCGGCCTATCTTCGCAGCAGCGGCCGCCAGGGTTCGACCATAACCGATGATCTGATCGCCTTTGGACAAAACGATCGGTGGTAGCAGGGGGTTTTGAATTACGCCTTATATTACTCGGCCCAGGCAAAAAAAGACTATAAGGAATTCACCTCCGCCCGCACTAAAAAATGAACACAATTATATATTATGTTACACTTAATAAAACAATGCAACATTGGTCAGTTACTTAATGTTCTTGAACATCGTAGCTGATTAAGCGGGTGTGCCGCTATAAATACGTTAATTTTTCACTTTGTATTTTTCCTTACGCAGATATTACACAATAAGTAGGCGCAGATATTGAAGATGGTACGGTAATTGAGATTGTTGTTGAAACAATTAATCCATTTTAGAGTCAATGGTAAAGCGCCCCATTTGCCGGCGGCCTTTGGATGATTAAATTGATTTTTAATATTTATTAAAGAAAATTACGATGCGCAGGATTTTAGCGGTGGACGACGATAACGATATATTGGAAGTTTTACAGTTTATTTTAGAAGATTCAGGATACGAAGTAGATACATTATCAGACGGCCATTTTTTATTCGAAAAAATCAGAGATCATACCCCCGATTTGATTTTATTGGACATTATGCTTGGCAACCTGGACGGGCGCGACTTATGCAAAGATGTAAAAGCTAAACTGGAAACCCACGATATACCTGTTATTTTGGTTTCGGCCAGTCATAATGTAGCCAATTCAATGCACCAAAAAGGTGCACCCAATGCGTTTATAGCAAAACCATTTGATATAAACGAATTACTAAATGTTATAAGGTTGCAGCTACCAGCGGCATAAAGAATAACCTGGTTTGCTGTAATTGACCCACAAGGTTTTTTTTCGACATCTAATCTCCTATCAATAACTGCTCTTATGTAGTTTTGATGCACTTACAGGCTTATTACTCTTTTCCGCCTTTCACAAAGACATAAACAGCGCGCTTACATTTAATGCAGAAATATCTGCGTAACGGAAACAGCACTGAGATTTTTCTCATTAGCCAGCTTCGGTGTATTTGATAATGAAACTGTTTACCGCAATAAGGGCATAATCTTTTTGTTCTCTTTTTCTCAGCCAAGTTATTTCAAAATTATTAATGTGCTTCCCGGAATAAAACATTCCTCTGTTCCAGTTGGGAAAATACGCAACAATTGCGTTCTCAACCAAAAATCAAGATACAAAAATAACTGAAAAAACTAAAAACTGTTATGCCCAAACGTACGATTTACGTTTACAGTAGTCGCATGAATATCGCCGCAAAGGCAGAAAAAATAGGAGTATTTTAACAAGAATACTTCTGTGAATACGCGTACGCAATTCCTTTTTACATTTCCGACAATAGTATACCTTCGAGGATTCTATTAAAGTGTCGTTGTCTTCGTTTGCTGTTGTGGCCATTTTATAACAATTAGGGGCTATTGTTTCGTTATCCAATCCAAACAAATGTATTCATATTGTTTGTACTAATAGTAACGATATTACAATTTTAATCCCATTCTAATGCCCTTTCGTTTAAAAAGCAAAACGCATATTGTAAATTATACCAGTTTTATTAGCGTTGGGGCAAACGCACAGGTGCGGGGGTCAGGAAATAAGATTATTGACTTTTTCAACAAGTTCGGTCAAATCGAAAGGCTTATTAATAATGGCATCGCAACCATAGCCCAAAAGTTCATCTTCGGACATAATATAGGCCGAAAAGATAATGACCGGAATATTAAAGAACCTGGGATGCGACTTTATTTGCCGGCACAGTTCGCCGCCATTTACGCCGGCAACGCGATAATCCAATATAACCAAATCAGGATGAAATGTTTCGATAAGGGGGAGCACTGAATCGCCTTCGGACGTGCTTTTTACGTCAAATTTCTCATAAGCCAGCGTTTCATGAACTATATCCAAAATGTCCTGGTTATCATCCAGAATTAAAATACGCTTTTCCATAATGCTGCAAAAAATTAAAGGCCGAAAAAGGTATTACAAACGGAATAATTAAGAATTGGAATGGGCTTAAATCTTTGTCGGGGGCTTTGTTTGCACAAATATAAAACTTTTTTTTGCCCATGGATTATAGTTAAAGGTTTATTTTTATCGTAACTTTCTTTTTACACTATGGTTCATAGCCGGAAGTTGGGAGAGTTAATGGTTCGTAGCCCGGCATTGCGTATTGTCAGGCATATCCAACAGACTAAGTTCCATGAACCATGAACCTGTTAAAACGCTTCGCCCAGGGCTACTGTAATATTTGAATAACCTTTGCTCATGCCGTAATCCACACAAATATTGGTGTCTGATTTTTTGTTAAATTTAAGACGAAGGCCGGTGCCTCCGGCAGGGTTCCAATATGCAAAATCATGTGTTGTTGGCTGGCTCGCTGAATTTATGTTAGCAAATACCACAAAACCCAATAAACCATTATGGGTGATATCGCCGCGGTATTCCGCTTCAAAGTAAAACAGTTTTTGCCCTCTATAGCGGTTTTGCTCAATGCCCCGGCCCGACCGTTGGTAAGGGTCATTACCGATACTGGGCAGGTTAAGATACGGGGTTCCGCTACCCAGCGCTCGCCAATAGTACGTCCAAAAGGCCAATTGACTTTTTGGCCCTCCATTATTTAAGGCGATGTATTTTCTCGCGTCAAGATAAATTGATTGCGAATTGTTATCGCTCCCAACAATCTCGGTATTAACCCTGTAAATTACATTTATAAACGAGCCTGGAATTGGATTAAACGAGTTTTGACGGCTATCGTATAACACGTTAAAGGTTAATCCCGACGAAAACGAATTGGATCCTGTGGCCACTCCATACGGATAAACAGTAAAATTGTTAAGCGGCATCGCCGGATCGTTTGATTTAATACCTATGTAATAATCCATGTTGTACCCAATACCGGCGTAAAACGATGGTGTTATTCGTTTTAAAACAGTTTGGTAAAATCGTATGTAGTCATAATCAAGTAATATCCTATCTTCCTCGGTACGTTTTCCACCCAACCCCCAGGTATATTGCGGGTATACCAAAAATCTTACATCACCCTGTATATTAAAGGTATTGTTTTTTAACCATGTACTTGAATGTATGGGCAAACCATACCGTCCTTTTAAATTAAAATAAGGTGCAAATGTAATACTTGATAAATAGGTGGTTTTTCTGTCGCCCAGATAATAACCAGCTGTTGTTGAAGTAACCAGCGCCTTACTACCACCGGGCACCGAGGTTGAGAGCGGTAACACCGAGAAATACAGCTGTTTTCTGCTTTCACGATGATATTTACGCGGCTTGAATTTAAACAACGAGTTAGCAATATCGAGCAAATCCTTTTTCCCTGTTGTGTCAACATCAACAATATTTAATGTATCCGTTGGCGTTTGCGCCATAACGAAACAGGGTAGCAAACAAAATAACAATCCTATAAAAATCTTTATCATCATCCATTAAAAGAAAAACAAGGGCTTTTGTTTGCAATTGCGATAATAATTGCAATATACCGTAATCAAGGCACAGTAAAACAATGTACATCAGCTTCTTAAATTAGTTCAAAACGCCTCGCCAAGGCTTAAATTTATGGTCGAAAAACCCTTGCTTACGCCGTAATCTATACAAATATTAGTATCAGATTTTTTATTGAACTTTATGCGCAGGCCGGTACCGGCTGCAGGATTCCAATACTCAAAGCGATTATTTTGCGGCTGACTTGCCGAATTAATATTGGCAAAAACAACAAAGCCTAATAAACCGTTCCGGCTAATATCCCTGCGGTATTCGCTTTCGAAATACACCAATCTTTTACCTCTAAAGCGATTTTGCTGTATCCCGCGGCCCGATCGTTGGTAAGGATCCATTCCGATTGCAGGTAGTGTTAGGTATGGTGCACCTGAATTAAGCGTGGTCCAGTAATAGGTCCAAAAAGCCAGTATATTTTTAGGCCCGTCGCTGGTAAGCGACACATATTTACGCGCGTCGGCGTATAGCGATTGCCAGTTATTATCGCTTCCAAAAATAGTGCTGTTAACCCTATAAATTACATTGGCATATATTCCCGGAAACGGGTTCAATGAATTCTTGCGTGTATCGTACAACAAGTTTACCGTTGGCCCCGATGAAAACGAGTTTGCATCGTTTCTTGTTCCAAATCTATATTTCGAAAAATTAACCAGGGTATTAAGGCTGGTGCCTTCAACGTCAAGATAATAATCAAGATCATACCCAACCCCTACAAAAAAATATGGTTTAATGCGTTTAAGCGCACTTTGGTAAAAGCGTATGTAATTATAGTTAACTAAAAACTTGAAACTCTCTTGCTGGCCGCCTCCTAACCCCCATGTGTATTGCGGATAGCGCAGGAAGCGTGTATCGCCCTGTATGTTCCAGCTGTTGTTACTTAACCATATACCGGTTTTGACAGGAAGACCGTATCGCCCTTTCAAATTAAAGTATGGGGTAAAATTTACACTGGATAAATAGGTAGAAGTGCGCTCGCCGAGATAAAACCCCGCTGTTGTGGAGGTAACCAACGCCATGCCGCCACCGGGTATCGACGTAGAAATCGGCAAAAAAGAAAAATAGATCTTCTTTTTTTCAGCCAACTCTGGCGGGCGCGGCGCTTCTTTAAAAATAGATCTGCCGATATCTATCAAATCTTTCTGACCGGTAGTGTCAATATTCAGGTGGCTTTTATCAATCGGATTTTGTCCAAAAACAATGCAGGGTGCCGAACAAAAAACTATTAATAAAAAGAATTTCCCCATTGAATCTGATATAAACCCATACTGCGATCACAGCAGTTGGGAACTTGTTCTCAATAACGGAAAGTTTGCAAAAAATATATCCGCCAGGCGCTATTAGATAAAATTAATCCTTCAAAAACTTAAGCACAGCTACAGAAAATTCAGGAGTATGACTGGCCCTATTATGATCTCCGGGTACATAAGCAACAGCCGAACCTGGGATCAAGTCGCGCAAAGCGGTTTCTGATCCACTCGTTTTATCTTCCGTGCCGCGAATAATTAAAACAGGGATATGTACAGCGGCCAGTTCCTGTATGCTTGTGGATGGCTGATATTTCTGTTGCAAGGCAAGCGCCGTGTTATCAAAATGCTGGCTGTGAATATATTTCATCATATCATCGACATCGTGGAGTGTGGTATCGCCCATAAGCGCGCGATAAGCATGCACCCGCGTTGGCCATTCGGGGTTGATATAGGCGTCGCCCATGCCACCCATTATCGCCTTATGCAACCGTTTATCCAAAACTAATAGCCTCGACGTAATAATTGAGCCTCGCGAATAACCCACGGCATCGTATTGCTTTATATTCAGGCTGGTCATCAAGCCTATTATATCTTTTGCTTCGGCATCATTGGCGTAGGCGGCATCGGTATGCGGTTTATCGGACCGGCCATTGCCGCGCTGGTCAATAATAATTACTTTGTAGCCTGCGTTCAATAAATCGTTGTAAAGCGGTCCGTTTTTCCATCCTTGCCCGGTACCCGAAAAGCCATGGATTAATATAACGGGGTAGCCTGTGCCTTTTACCTCATAATAGATTTTAGTACTATCAAAGGAGGTGAAATAATTGCCCGTTACTCCGGTTTGAGATTGGGCGCGCAGGCCGGTTGCTATTAACAACAAGATACTTAGAATTGTTAGCCGGGCTATTGATTTCATTTGGCGGAATAATTGGTTTGGTGTAATTGAATTTAATAAATATGCAGATTTTAAGCGACTGCGCGATATGTTTATACTGAAATTATATATAAATTTTTAATTATAGATAAAAACTATACATTGCGTTTAACTTAATAGAAGAGCTCCATGGTCAGTCATTTCGACAAGGAACGAGGAAAAACAATCTCTTGAGCGAAGCGAAAAATCTTAGATGCTATTTATGATTGACATGTATAGCGTTTAAATATATTTGTAAAGTTTTCTCACTTCGTTCGAAATGACAGGGAGGAGTTGATCATTGAACGTACTTTGCTCTTCGCTACGTTCTTAAAACCACTTCTCCCCATCGCGTTAACTCCGGATTAGCCAAATCAATCGCCGGGCACGATTCTGAAATTAACCGTATTTTTTTATTAACATTACAACCACACAAGCGGCACACTTGGTTGCCGGTACGGTTTCCCGGTTTATCGTTTATTGATGATGAAGGGATAATAATTTCGAGCAATGTTTCAGGCCCGCGTAAATTCGGGCAAGCAAGGCAGGCATTTTCACGGCGTTCCAGTGCTTCATCATCAACTATTTTAAAACCCGTTTTGCTCCATCGTAACAACGCCCCTGCCGCGCGGGCAACCAGTTCACCCGTTGAAAATGCTTGCGGATCCAGGCGGTGTTGTGGCGGGTTATTGAGTAAATGCAGCAATACCTCGGGCGAGTCTTTACTGCTTAAAAGTTTGTTCGCATAGTTTTCATCCTGTAAAGAAGCTTTTAACACATCTTCGGATACTGGCTCATTCAATCCAAGCATTTCGCCAAGTTCACTACATTGGTCAAATAAACTATCGTTGCTTTTGTTCATTGGTCATAGGTTGATGGTCGGGTAGTCACTTATCATTCGTCTCGGTGTCATTAAGTAATATTTCCATAACCTCTGGTTTCTAATCACTAAACGCCCTTTGTAGCTTCTTTCGGACTTCCGGACTTTACTGACTTTCCGGACTATTATTCGTCCAGCATATACTTATCTACCCCCTCCGCCGGTTTCCAGGTGCTTTTTGGTTCGTAATAATGCCAAAGCAGGGCCGATATTTTGCGGATCAGTACTACGGCCTCATTGTCTTCCGTCCAGCGTTGATCTTTATTATGATTGGTGATGATGCTAAACACATAATCGCCATGTGGGGCATTTACTACCACTGTTTCCGATTTTGACTCATCCAAAGCGCCCTGTTTGGAAGCCGTTTGAATGTACGGTGGTATTTGCGATATGGCTTTATCGTCCCAAAATATACGCCCCATGTTGCGATACATCCGCTGACTGGCCGCGTCGCTTACCGCTTGGCCGTTACGGATAAGGGTAAACAGGCGGCACATCTCATAAGGTGTGGTTACACCCCAGCCATATTGTGCCCGTATCGCTTCCCTGCCGGAAACGCGCGAATTCACCCGCATCACTTTAAACCCATTCTGATCGAGCCAATTGTTAATATAAGCGCCGCCGACAAGCTTTTGCAGCCATACACTGGCGGTATTATCACTCATGGTGATCATCAACAGGGCCACTTTGCTTACTTCAATTGTATCTCCATCCTTAAATGAGCCCAAAATATCCTCACCTTTATACAGCAACGAATCGCGGTATACCAGTTTCTGGTTATAATGCATCTCCCCTTTTTCTATTTTATCCATCAACCCACATTGGATGCTCACCTTTATCATACTGGCAGTAGGGAAAAGCGTATCGGCGTTAATAGCGGCAGTTTTACCGGTTTTCAGGTTTTGCACATAAATCCCTACCTGGCCGTTAAAACCTTTTACAGCATCCTGCAATTTGGCAGTTAGTTTCGCATCGGTTTGGGCGAAGGTTGAGAAAGTTGCGAGTAGCAGCAGTAGTAGCAGTTTGTATTTCATCGCGGAGGTTTAAAGTACCTAAGATATAAAAATTTGTCTGAACCCGGATTAAGCAGATTAAAGGATATTGTCTGAACCATGATTCGCAGGATTAAAAGATTGATGGATTGGAGGTGCACACGCGTCCTGTAATCTTCGAATCCTACAAATCATAGTTTAGACAAAATAAATCCATAAATGCAAAAATCCCCTTAATCCCGGTTCAGACAATCCATAAGCGGACATATACTGTATCAAAAACGGACAAATAAAACAACAAAACGGGTAGTAAAATATTGACAATTAGAAGTTTACACATTTGGCACCTTCTTAGTAAGTTTAACTTAGTTAAAGGTTCGAAATTCCAAGCAGGTTAAGTTGAAACGCTAATAACGAAGCAACAATGACCTAAAGGCCCAATGACTTAATGACGAAAAAGAGATGTTAAAAAGCTATTTAAAAACCGCATTCCGTTTTCTGTTGAAAAACAAAACGTTCAGTTTTATCAATATTTTTGGTTTGGCTGCCGGCACGCTGTGCTGCCTGTATATTTTATTGTATGTGCAAACCCAGTTTAGTTACGATAAACAACATAAGGATGCCAACAATATTTACCGCGTAACCACCGAGCTGGCTTTAACGGGCGACAAACACCATAGCGGTGCTTCATCGCCGCCGATAACACCCAAGATGAGGGCGGATTTCCCCGAGGTGATCAATTATACACGGGTTGTTAAAACAGACCTATTGGGTGCAAAACAGCATTTACTGCGTTACAAGGAAAAATCGTTCTATGAAACTGGTGCGCTTTACGTTGATTCCACTTTCTTCGATATTTTTTCGTACAACTTTGTTGAAGGCCACGCCGCCCATGCATTGGACGAACCGTACTCTATTGTATTGCTAAAGCCAACTGTCGATAAACTTTTTGGCAGCGAAAGCGCTATTGGCAAAATGGTGAACATTGATGATGCTTACGGCAAACACGATTTTAAAGTGACCGGAGTTATAGACGAAAGCCTGGGCAAATCGCACCTGGAAGGTAATATGTTTATCACGATGAAAAGTGGTGGGATGGGAAAAGGAGTTGCCGAGAACACCGAATGGGCGGGCAACAATTTCCTGTTCGCATATATAAAGGTGCGGCCGGATGCCGACGTTAAAGCGCTCGATAAAAAGTTCCCTGCTTTCTTAAATAAATATGCCGGGGACAAATTGAAGCAACTGGGAATGCAAAAAGAGCTGCACTTACAGCATGTTACCAGTATCCATACCACAGGCGGCTACGAAATTGAACCTTCAAAAACTACTGACCCTTCGTTTTTATTGATTTTGGTTTTAATAGCCATATTGATTCAGGTAATTGCCTGCATCAACTTCATGAACCTGTCAACCGCCCGTGCGTCAAAACGAGCTAAGGAAGTTGGGGTACGCAAAGTGATAGGCGCGGGCAAATACGATCTGATAAAACAGTTTTTGGGCGAGTCGTTCTTATTGTCGTTTATTGGTGTGGTTATCGCAATACCTTTATTGTGGTTGGTACTGCCTTATTTAAACAATATTACCCACAGCGATATTCCCTTTTCGGTTTTTTACAGATTACCGCATAGCGCTCATGTTGATAGCCCTGGTAGCCGTTACCGGTTTGGTTGCAGGCAGTTACCCTGCCTTTTACCTATCGGCTTTCGAAGCAGTGAAGGTTATTAAAGGAAATTTTAACAGCCATATTTCGGCAGCAGGCATACGCAAGGGGCTTGTTGCATTTCAATTTGTTTTGTCTATAATTATGATAACGGGTATAATTATTATTTATAACCAGTTAAATTATATCAAAAACAAAGATTTAGGGTTTGATAAAAACCAAAAATTGGTGTTCAATTTTTACACCAACGATGCACAAAACAAAATGACACCGCTGGCAAATGATTTAAGGCAACTATCGGGCGTTAAAATGGTTACCCGTGCCGATAACTACCTGAGTCAATTTATATTGCACGACCATGGTGTGTATCCTGCCGGAGGAAATATGCCCACTGCCATTGATGCACAAAACATAGCCTGCGACGAGTTTTTTATGAAAACCAACGGCATTAGCCTGGTAAGCGGCCGCGATTTTATGCTAAACGATACCGGCAAAGTACTCGTAAACGAAACACTGGCCAAAAGGCTAAACCTGAATGCCCAAACCGCCCCTGGCGCAAAACTTTACACCCAATATAATGGCCCGGCTACTTTTGTTACGGTTGCCGGCGTAATGAAGGATTTTAATTATAATTCATTAAAAAATGACGTAAGGCCATTTATGTTGGTATACAGCAAAGATCCGGGTGATTTTTCGAGCATGATCATATCAACCAGTACGTCCGATTATAAAAGCCTGCTAACCCAGGTTGGCGCTATCTGGCACAGGGATATGCCATCGGTGCCTTTTGAATATACCTTTTTGGATCAGGAAGTACAAAAACAATACGAAACCGAAATTATGTGGTCGGATATCATCAATTCATTTGCGTTTGTGGCCATCATCATTTCTTGTTTAGGCTTGTTTGGCCTGGCCGCCTTCAGCGCCGAGCAGCGGAGCAAGGAGATTGGCATTCGTAAAGTTTTAGGCTCAAGTGTAACCGGAATTGTCCAATTGTTGTCGAAAGATTTTTTGATCCTGGTAATTATATCGTTTGTAATAGCCACACCTTTTGCATGGTGGGGCGCCAGTAAATGGCTGCAGGGCTTTTCGTACCGGATACCGTTAAGCTGGTGGATGTTTGCCTTATCGGGAATAGCGGCTGTAGTTATCGCCCTGTTTACTGTAAGCTTCCAGGCCGTAAAAGCTGCGTTGATGAATCCGGTGAAGAGTTTGAAGACGGAGTAGGCATTCGCTTCGTTGTCATTAGTCATTGGGCGCTTTGCAATCCTGTTTAATGGTAAATGATCGATCATTATCGGCTAAAATAATGACTAATGACCAGTGACAAATGACCAAATAAAATGATAAGGAACTATTTAAAAATCGCCATCAGGCAATTGCTTAAGCAAAAAATGTATTCGGCCATCAAGATTGGCGGATTTTCGCTGAGTATTGCCGCCTGTTTATTAATCGGGCTTTATATTAAGGATGAATTGAGTTACGATCAGTCGTATCCGGACACCAACCGTCTTTACCGGCTGGTTGAATATTACACGCACGACGGAAAGGTTGAAAAAGGCGACGACTACCCGGCGCCCATATCAAAAGCCTTAAAATCTGATTTTCCTGAAATTGAAAAATCGGGCCGCTTAATGCCTAACTCACTTTTTTATGGAGCAGGCAGCAACGAATTAAGGCGCGCCGACCAGGTGGAAAACACGCACGAAGAAGGCTTTTGCTATGCCGACCAGGAATGGCTGGACGCATTAAAATTACCTATGGTTTATGGCGACCGCGCCAAAGCACTTGCTGAGCCTTATACCATGGTAATCTCAAAGAAGAAAGCTGATAAATATTTCCCTAATCAAAATCCGGTTGGTAAGGTAATGTTTTTAAATAACGATCAAACGAAGCCCTTTCGCATTGGTGGCGTTATGGAAAACCCGTCAACTACCTCGCACTTGCAATATGATTTTTATTTGACCCTAAACGGCGTTGAGTTTTATAAAGGCGAACAAACCAACTGGAATGCCAGCAACTACCCTGATTATGTTTTGATTAAACCCGGAACAAACATTGCCCAGTTGGAGCAGAAGATCACCAGGGACATCGAAAAAAATTATATACTACCTGCCCTGATCAGCATTAGTTACAAAGACGCCGAAAAAGAATTGCAAAAACTGTCCTTTAAACTACAGCCCATCAGCGACATCCACTTGTATTCGTACGATGTACAGGACGAATTTCAGCATGGCGATATACGGTTTATATGGCTGTTTGGCGCAGTTGCCGGTTTTATATTAACTATTGCCTGTATCAATTTTGTTAACCTGTCAACCGCTAAATCGGCTAACCGGGCTAAAGAAGTTGGCTTGCGCAAGGTGGTTGGTTCAACCCGCACCAGTTTAATTAATCAATTCCTCGCCGAATCAATGCTGTACAGTGTAATTTCATTTTCGGCCGGGATTGTGCTGGCCTGGATGCTGCTCCCCTATTTTAACCTGCTGGCTTCAAAAACATTGATTATGCCCTGGGGTGCATTATGGTTTATCCCGGTTATTTTAGGGGCCGCATTTATTGTAGGGATTATTGCAGGTATATATCCTGCATTTTATTTATCATCGTTTATGCCGGCAAGCGTGCTAAAGGGCTCCATTAGTACAGGCAGCAAAAACTCCTTGCTCCGGAACGGGTTGGTTGTGTTTCAGTTCACCACATCTATCATACTCATCATCAGCACGTTTGTGATTTACAACCAGATGAAGTTTATCCTGAATAAGGATATTGGTTACAATAAAGACCAGGTAGTAATGTTACAAGGCACCAACACACTTGGCGACAATGGCGTTAGAAACCTGAAACAGGATTTGATGAAATTGTCGTCGGTAAAGAGTGTTTCCATCAGCGATTATTTGCCTATAGAAGGGACTAAACGCAATGGTAACACGATATACAACGAAGGTAAATCGAAAGTGGAGCTGGGAGTTTCTACACAATTTTGGATTGCTGATGACGACTACCTCAAAACCTTCGGTATAAAGTTGCTGGAAGGAAAGAATTTTGCTGCGGTAGGTGCACCAGACCGTGATCCGCAAGGGGTGATCATTAACCAAACCATGGCCCAAAAACTAAATCTTAAACATCCGATAGGTAAGATCATCACCCACGGCGGCGATGTGATGCGAATAATTGGCATAATGAAAGATTTTAATTATGAATCGCTACGGCAGCCAATAGGTGCGTTGTGCTTATTCCAGGGCCTTAGTCCTTCCATTGTATCAGTAAAGGTGGCTGGCGGCGATGTGCATAGTACGCTTGAACAAATCAGCTCTATTTGGAAAAACTTATCACCATCGCAACCTATCCGTTACACTTTTATGGACGAACGGTATGCCCACATGTATACTGATGTACAGCGCCAGGGCAGCATATTCACCAGCTTTGCCGTATTGGCTATTATCATTGCCTGCTTAGGTTTATTTGCCTTAGCCGCCTTTATGGCCGAGCAACGCAGTAAGGAAATTGGCATCCGCAAGGTATTAGGCGCCAGCGTGCAAAGTATTACCAGATTGTTGTCGTTGGATTTTGTTAAGCTGGTAGCCATAGCTATTGTAATTGCCTCGCCGATAGCCTGGTGGGCCATGAACAAATGGCTGGAAGATTTTACTTATAAAGTGCCCATTAGCTGGTGGATATTTGCTATTGCCGGGACGATATCAATTATCATAGCACTGATAACAGTAAGCTTCCAATCAATTAAAGCAGCTGTGGCTAACCCTATTAAGGCGTTAAGAAGTCAATAATAGAGATTAGAGGTGTGAGATTGGAGATTAGGAAAAGTCTTTTTGGATTGACTAACCGCTAATCTCCAACCTCTAATCACCGCCGGTTACCAAAGAAACAACGGCACCAGCCATATCGGCGACACATAATATGGATAATAGTATGGTTCGTAATATTCTACGGTTTCTTCTTCCACAATTTCTTCTTCGTAGGTGTTGTCGTCCTGCTGTTGGTTTTTTTCTTCTTCCATCAGCTTTATCATCAGCTCCGATCCCTGGTTAATCATGTCAACCATGGCATCTTCGCCAACTTCTTCGGGCTTGATTGCTGTTGCGCAAATCGCTTCAATTTCTTTCCAGTCGTTGTCCGACATCAGGTCCATTTGCCAGCCGTTTGAACTGGAGTCGAACCTATTTTCGTTAATAAATGACATAAATACAATCTCGGCCGGATCAATCTTTTTAAAGATGGCTACCGCTATGCGCAAATCGTCAAAACGTTCATCGTCGATAAAATCGGCCCAGGCCTCATCGGTTTGAAAATCGTAAAAACGAGAAAATGCAAATTCGCCTTTTTCTAAATCTACAAACGAGAAAATGTCGTAAACCTTTAGGTACTCGGTATAGCGCTTCATAAACGTATCGAACACTTCCTGTCCTTTGGCCGTTGGCACGTAATTAATGCCAGAAGTGGTTACATACCCTTTTGACATCAGCTCTATAAACAGCGGTTCCAGCACACTGTCATCGCCATTGGCAATAGTTTGAAATTTATGGGTGCCATTAATCATCTCATTCAGTAAGATAATGGCTTTGTATGTTTTTTTATTATCGTCTGTTACAAACATGGGGATGTTGATTTAGCCCGCCCGTCATTACCCGGCACGAAGCAACAACCTCTGAACTTTACATCGCAAACAAACCGGTACCAACTTAGCGGACCGACAATTTATCAGCAAATTCAGAGGTTGCTTCGTTCCTCGCAATGACGTGTTGGGTGTATTGGATATATTAATTAAGCAACTTAGTCCGTTTAGCCTTAATTGCTTCTAAAGCATTCGAGCTTGACCCTGTACCCAAAACTTTATTAATTTCCTGCTCGGTAGACATGGTAGAATCATCAATTTGTGCATAGGCCGCTGCACGGAATTCTGAGGCAGATGCCTTTTGATCCATACGGTTTAAGGTTGCCATCAGCCCGTCGGTATCCACATTTGACAATGTTTTATTAATCTTTTCGGATACTTCGGCAGTTTTAGCACGCGATTGTATCAATTGTGCACGGCTTTCGGTTTGCGCAATCTGGTCCTTAATTTGTTTTATTTTAAGGTCCATCACCGCAACGGCGCTTTCTTCCTTTTCAGCCATTTTTGCAAACTCGTCTGCTTGGTTTACGGCAGCCTGATGCGCTTCGGCAGCTTTATTGGCCAGTTCGTTACCTTTAACTTCGTCAAGTTGTTTACTTTCAATACGATCTAACAGATCGTTGGTTTTTTTCTCCCAGTCGTCGGCGTTGTTACGATTTTGCAACTCGCTTGCACGATGCTGCAATGCGAGGGCCTTAATTTCAGCCTCGCCTTGTATAGCCTGCTGATAGTTTGACCTTAATTCGCGAAGAATTTGATCCGCCATTTTTGCGGGATCTTCTAATTTATCAACGGCGGCGTTTGCTTCGGCCGCGCCAATACGGAATAACCTGTCGAATATGCTCATAGTATTTGTTTTTATTTCGGATTTTTCGTTTTTGTTTGTTTTCAGCGGCACTCAAGAGGGCTTCGCCGTTTTAGAATTTCAATTTCGGATTTATTTAGTGGTGAGACTTACGAAGTTTTAAAAACTTCGTAAGTCTGGGGAGACAAGTGTTACCTCCTGCGGCCAAATCCTCCGCGGCTACGGCCAAAACTCCGGCTGCTGCCTCCCGAACTGCGGCTGCCAAAACCTCCGCTACGCACGGTTGATCCCGAACTGCGGGTACTGAACGACCGTTGCGATCTCGACGGTGCACTCAAACTACTACGGCTGCTGCGTGTTGACATGTGCGACGACGTTGTTGGCCTGAACGTAGTAACCGTGCGGTAACGGGTGTAATATGTTGGATAGTAGCCATAATGATAATATGGCATATAATAAGGATGCGGCCGCAAAAAGTAACTCAACAGCAACATATCAGTAAGCGAAAACGACGAATGATAATAGTTGTAATCGCCAACATACTGCGGGTTACCCTGAACACTTAGCTGGGCAGTTTGATTATCAGCACTCGGGTCAACGTTTATTTTTGCTACCGTTACCGAATCGGATGCGCTTACATCATCAACCACGGCCAGTCTGTTTTTTTCGGGTTCGGTAACCTTCAAATAATCAACATTGCCGTCTTTGTCCAAATCCAGGTTGTTTACCTGGTTCTTAGGGTCGTTAATAGCCTTTTCAAGCGTTTGCGGGTCAGTGCTGGTTTTTACAAGCTGCGCCAGTTTGTTTACGTCAAAGCCTGCAGGCGCATTGTTTGCTTCGATGGTAACGTTATTTTGCTCTCTTGGGTTTTGGTTACAGGCCGTTGCGAGTAAGGCCACCGAAGTAAGCGCTATCAATATTTTTTTCATGGTACTTTTAGTTATTTAAAGGTAGCAAGCATAAGTTAAAATTTGCAATACTTGCCGTTTTATTATTGATTTATATTTAGACAAAGGCTATGCCACTATGTTACAACAGAATGTTTGAACTAAGGTTTACAGGATTGGAGGATTACAGAATGAAAGGTGAAGGATATTAAGAAGGATTGATTATGACAAAAAGTCATTTAATTGTCTGAACCGGAATTTATGGAATTAAAGAATTAACAGAATTCAAGCTGGGTAAATTCCATAAATTCTTTAATTCCATAAATTCGAGTTCATCCATAATCGGTGAAATCACAAAAAAATTAGTTCCCCGGATGGTACTTTTTCATGTGCTCCACCATTACCTTAATCAGTTGACCGTTCGAATACGGTTGCCAGCCATGCCCTCCCCGTTCGCCGTAAGTAAAGGAGCCATCATAATAAGGATTGGTTGTTTTGGTTAAAAAATCTTCCATCCGGTAAACGCCGAAGTTGAGGAAAAAGTCGTCCATCCGGCCGCAAAAAACGTTCAGTTTTCCAACTAATTTGGGGCCTACGGCTGCCCAGTTTTTTTGCAGATAGTAGCGCATATCAAAATTTTCTTTCCAATACCGGGCAACACTGGTATCCATTGCTCCGGTTGTTTTATCAAAAAGCGGTTTAAAATAACCATCATCCCCAACAGGGCCAAAAACTGCGCTCCAAATATCCAATTGCCCGCCCGAACGGCCTTTGGTGCCGTTAACTATTTCGAGCGTGTTGCGCTGTTCGGATGTTAAACGCGGATCGCCGGTGGTTGAAAAACGGGTGTTGATGGTGGGCGTGCGGTACCATTCGTATTGTTTGTAAAATGCGTTTTTATCTTCATAAATATTAATGCCTTCCACATTATGAAAGTCGAGCGGATCGGGGTACAGGGACCATGTGCCGCCGTAAAAATCGGGGTAAAACACCTGTACTGCAAATGATTCCCATCCACCGGTTGAGCCGCCGGTGAGCAGCCTTGCCCAACCTTCTTTTATACAACGGAATTGCTTTTCAATCTCCGGAATCAATTCTTCCTGTATTGCATCCCCGTAAGGGCCATTGTTTACTGTGTTTACTGCATACGAATCATCAAAATAAGGTGATGGATGCTGCAATGTAATCGCAATAACTTCAGGGAAACCATCCGAAGTCCATTCTTTGTAAAATGAATTATTCAGGTCGTCTTTAAATCTGAATGCAGGCGCCAGCGAAAAATGGCCTTCCTGGTAAATGGTTGGGTAATGCTTGCCAGGGTTCTCGTCGTACCCTTTTGGTAGCAGGATAGTGGCGCCGATGTAAATAGGCTGCCCCCAAAATTTGCTTAGTTTTTCGCTTTTTATTTTAATGCGTTTTACCCATTTGGTATCGGCTGGCACCTCAACAGGCGGCATTACCTGGTCGGTTGTTAAGCTTATCGTTTGGCTGGGTTTGCCGATAGTTACTTTTTGCACTTTGCTATACAGGTTTCCCGGCGAACGGCGCCAGTCTTGTCCCTCCCATTGGTCCATGTGCATCCATAAGGTATGGCCGTCGGAGCGTTTAAATTCGGTGTATTTATTGAGTACTGCCTGTATGTAATAATCGCCGGGCGGAATATCTTTCAATGCGTTTATGGGATAGCCAAGCGTAGTTCCGTCAATAATTATATCCTTGCCGGGCTTTACCTTTTCAAAATCGACACCAAAAAACTGCGTGCCGTAACGGCCAACCTGCATGCGCGGTTCAATGGTATCCGTTTTAGCAACAATAAGAAACATTCGGCCGGTAAGCGGCTGTTCGCCCACCGATGCCGGAAAAGCCATTTTAAATACCTGCGCTGATGCGCTGAAAAAGCCTAAGATAAGCAGCAAAAAAGTGAGCCGGAGTAATTTTGATTTCATAATGGGGTCAGTTTGGCAATAGTTAATTACCTTACTAATTTACCAACCTTAATTCAGATAATAAAATGGCATCAGGATTGTTACACGCTTCGAATCTGCAATTTAATTGACGGCCAAAGGATACCCTTTATTAATCCAGTTGGTTTTTAAATTTACCGGCAGGTCGAGTATCCGTATGTTATTAAACCCGAGTTTGTTTAATTCCGAAAAAACCGGCCGTACATTAGGGCACTTCACAAACGGGCAACATCCGCAGTAAATAATTATCAAGGTATTTTTAGGTATCGCACTTAAGGCCCCTGTGAGTTTTTCAAGGTTTTTAACTTCTTTTACCGGCCCTATGTGTTTGGCCCCCATAATATCCTCAACCGCACCAATATTAAATATAACAGGTTTGACTGTACTCCCATCTTTTAATATGGCTACCAATTGCACAGGTTCAATCATTTGACTTTCTTTCCATGGATTTAAATTATCCGAAGACGTGAGCGATTGCAGCGATACCTGCGCCACCGCCTTAAAACTTGTCGACGTAACAATCAATAAGTAAACAAGCGCAGTTAAAAATGAAGTTTTCATAGTTGTACAAAATATTAACAGTGTAAATGTAGATTTTAACAAAAGAAATGGAATACAAAACAGAATTTTCTTTTGTAGTTTCGAAACGTAGTAATTGTTATTATGAAAAAAGTGAAACTTATTATCCTTTCGGCGGTCATCGGCTTTTCCGGTAAAGCACAATCAAGTGCTAATTCAGCTCCCACACGTACCATTTTTGCATACGGCGGCGGTTTTACTAAAGCCTTTATGCAATACGTGATAAGGCTCACCAAAAAAGAAAATCCGAAAGTATGCTTCATTGCCACTGCAACGGGCGATAACCCGAACGGGATTTTGGGCTGGTACACCGTTTGCGAAGATTTACCAATGCGCCCTTATGTGCAAAAAACTTATGTGGCATCGTACACTGAACTGCAAACATTTGAGGAAAAACTGCTGAGCATGGATGCAATAGTGGTTGGCGGTGGTAATACCCTTAACATGATGGCCATTTGGCATGCACAAGGCATTGATACCGTATTAAAAAAAGCGTACAAAAAAGGCATTGTATTAGCGGGCGGCAGCGCGGGCTCACTGTGCTGGTTTCTTGGCGGCACTACCGATTCGCGACCGAAAGAACTTTCCATTGTACAGGGATTAGGATTTATACCCACCAGCCATTGCCCACATTACCACAGCGAGCCTTTACGCAAGCCGTTGTATTTTGACAACATCCTGAAAGGGAAGTTAGCGCCGGGCTATGCCATTGATGATAAAGCAGGGATAGTGTTTGAGAATGAAAAATATAACCGCTCGGTGGCTATGGATGATCAGAATCATACCTATTACGTTTCGGTTGTGGATGGAAAGGTGGATGAGAAGATGTTGCCGGTAACGGAAATACTAAAATGAGGTTAGTAGTTAATTTTTTTACCACAAAGGTCACAATGGAAAAAACACTGAGAACACAAAGTTTGATTATTTATTTCTACGCGTAATGGAAGAAACGTATCAGCTTGAGAAGCAAATTTGGACTGAAAGAGATTTTGATGTAATGGGTTGGCATGACAGCAATATCCATGCTATTTGCTTCAGCCAATTAAAAGAGTACAAATTAGTATTCGACATCGACTATATCTTCAATTGGATGCACCCTTTAGAGGGAGAAACTTATTTTAAATTTTGGATTGCACCGTGCACCCTAATATTTGAAAATGTTTACAATTTGGTTTTTGACTTTGAAACGCCCCTGTATGAATTTACTATTAGCGAAATTACAAAAAACAGCCCTCAACTGCCCCAAAATGCTGAATATAAAGAAAATGAAACTGAATATAACTGGGTGATTGATACATTCAACGGGGAGATATCGTTTAAATCAACAGGATATAAACAATATGTTAGGCAGCAGCCAAAATTGGTAACGGAGCAGGAACTTGATTTTGAAAGCAGAGGAGGTATTTCATTTAATTCAAAATTCATCTAAATTATGACCAACATCCCCTTCCAGACCATCAACTGGCAAAACATTGAGAAAACCGAACACCCCGGCGAAACAGGCATGGCCTTTTGGCAAACCCTAAATTTTAACGGCTTGAGGGTGCGGATAGTAGAATACTCCGCCGGTTACGTTGCTGATCACTGGTGCCAAAAAGGACACATTGTACAATGCATGGAAGGCGATTTCACCAGCGAACTGGAAAATGGCGAAGCATTTTTGCTAACCGCAGGCATGACTTATATTGTATCTGATAATTTAAGTTCTCATCGATCCGTTACTAAAAACGGCGTTAAACTGCTGATTATTGATGGTGATTTTTTGAAATAGATTCACAACGTAAAAAAGTTAAACAGGTACTCTTCTTCTTTTGTCTTCCTACTCCGCCCATTGGAGGATCAGAATGACAAATCGCTTTGATACAAAACTACCCGTCCAACGGCAATTCCACAAAAAAAAGTCGTTCCATCGCCGGGTTTGTTGTTAAACCATATTTTACCGCCGTGCGCTTCCACTATTTGTTTGGAGATAGCCAAGCCCAGGCCAAATGGTTGTTCGCCGGCTGTTCCATCGCGCCTGGCTTCGGTAAACATATCAAATATCTTATCTTTTAGCTCATCGGGTATCCCAATACCGTGGTCCTCAACCGCTATCAGTACGCTATCCGGTTTTTCCTCCATCGTCACCAAAATATCAGCGCCAAGCGGACTGAATTTTATAGCATTGGCTATGATATTGCTTAACACCCGCCACATTTTTTCGCGGTTCACCGGGGCTGTTACTGACTTAGCCTGTAATTCAATTTTCTGCTGCTTGGCATCGGCTTTAAAGTGCATTAATTCGACACAATAGCCCAGCATCTGTAGTAGATCTACCGGCTCTTTTATTAATTCTTCATCGGGCGGATGTACTTGAAGCAATCCGTCAACCAGGTCTAACGAGTTCTCGCCTGATGTTTTTATAAACCCAAGCATCATCTTGTCGTCTTCGGTACGGTCCTTATCATCCAGCATCATTAAAGCTGTAGAAGTTATGGCGCCGATAGGATTCCTGAGGTCGTGCGCTACAATCTTCATCATCCTCGAATTGTCTTCCTGGCTTTGTTCAAGCGCGTCCATAGCCTTCCGGATATAGCTGTTGTTATCATTTATCTCCCCATTTAAACGCGTAAGCTCGGCTACATTTTGTTTGGTGCGTACCAGGTTATGCCATACCCCCACCAGGATACTGATGGCCATTAGTGAGAAAATAATGGCGCCAACCAGGTAAGCTGTCTTAAGTTCGTTATCCTTTTTTAGCAAGGCAATCTTGTACTGCTGCTCAGTGCCTTTAAAGCCCTTGTCCAGGTCGGCATATCGCAGGCCCTTACTGATTTCTTCCAATGAATCCTTTAGGTTATGGTACTTTTGTACGTATTGATAAGCCTGCGGAAGCAGATGCGTTTTATCAAAGTAACTCCATCGTAACCTGCACCAAAACAGTAAAACACGGTCGTCCACTTTTGCAGTTCCAGGCTTTGGCACAAACTCTATTTCCAGCTTTCTCAGCAAACTATCCGCCTCCCTAAAATGCGAAAAGTTAATATATAAGCCAGCTAATTTAACTGCAGCAGTTTGGGCGTCGCCCGGTTCGTACCCTGGGTGGTCATTTATCAGGATGCTGAGTTTTAAATATTTTTCAGCATCGGCAAATTTATTCTGTTTAGCATAAACACCGCCCAGGTTACCATACACTACCCCCTTCGCTACTTCGGCATATTTTCTTTTGTCGGGAAATTTCTTTGCGTTACGATTGATAAAAGAAACAGCAAGGCGATAATATATGATGGCGCTATCCGGCATGTCCGATTTTTCGTAACATAAGGCAATTGTATTGAGGGCTCTTTGCGGAAAAGTAAACAACCTGCGAAAACCAGCCGCTGATTTACAATGACTGTTTTCGGCAATTGCTTGTTTTAAATAAGGGACGGCTTTAAGATACTGCGCCTGGTTATACCGCACCTGCCCCAGCCGATAGCTAAAATCGCAAAGGCTGCAGGTATCCAGGTTGCTTTGAATGTATTGCCGCCCATCATAGTAATATTTGAAAGCTTCATCAAATTTGCGCCGGGCCATTAATACATCGCCCTGGGCAAAAATAGTATTTCCGTATTCAGCGCTGTTAGCTTGCTCCCGGCCCTTTAAAACTAACAACATGCTATCGGCATAAATTCTTGCCTTGGCACTATCGGGCACAAAATCCAGGTAAAAATTATTTTTCTTGTCGTATTTTTTCCATAAATCAATGGGGCCGGGATTTTTAAAGGCCGCGTAAGCCGAATCAAGAAACTTGAGCGACCGGGCGGTTTGGCCATCGATCAATAAGTCGTTGGTTTGGTCAATAATGCTGTCGGCATGAGCAGCGTGATTTGTATCACCGTTCATAATACGTTTGCACGATAAACTGAACAATAAGATGGTGAAAAGTGCCCATAAAGCCACGATGCTGATATGCTTGCTGACGTCACGATTCGGCCTGAGGGGCATAGGGTTCAATTGCTGATAAATAGTTTAAAGGGAAATGTATGTTGTAAATGTACAATTTACAGATATTCCAAAAATAGTGTTTTAATTTATACTGGCAATGGTATTTCTCTGAACCCGAATTCCTGGAATTTAAGAATTTACAGAATGGTTACGAGATTAAAATTCCGGTAATTCATCAATTCCATAAATTCGAGTTCTATCTTTGCGCCGATATGAAATACCTGCGCTGGCTTTTATTACCATTTTCGCTGCTTTACGGCCTGGTGGTTGTTATTCGCAATTGGTGTTATGATGCGGGCTTTTTTAAAAGCCACCAATTTAATAAACCAGTAATTTCAATTGGTAACCTTGATGTTGGCGGCGCAGGCAAAAGCCCGATGACCGAATATTTGATTCGTTTGTTAAAAGACAATCACAAACTGGCAACCCTAAGCCGGGGCTATGGACGTGAAACTAAAGGCTATTTGATTTTGGAGAAAGAAGCAAGACAGCAAGAAGCAGCAGAGGAAGAGTTAAGAATCAAGAGTCAAGAATCAAGAGAAGACAAAGCATCTTCGATATCTCAAATCTCGACTTCCGCTTCCCAAATCGGCGACGAGCCCGCTCAATTCAGGCATAAATTTCCGGATATTACCGTAGCTGTTTGCGAGGACCGTGTTAAGGGCATTAATAACCTGCTGCCCAATCATGATATTATCCTGCTTGATGATGCTTACCAACACCGCCCTGTTGAACCTGGACTTAGCATTTTATTGTTTGATTATAACCGGATAAATGAACCGCATTTGCTGCTGCCAGCCGGCAACCTGCGCGAACCGTTTAGCGGCCGCTGGCGGGCACAAATTTTGGTGATAAGTAAATGCCCGGCGCAACTTCAGGTTGAAGAACAGCAGGTTTTAGTGCAAAAAATATCCCCCCTGCCCTATCAGCAGTTGTTTTTTACTTCGATAGCTTACCAGGGTTTGCAGGATTTGGATGGTAATGCATCAGAGATAATCATAGATAAAAATACCACCGTTTTTTTACTGACAGGAATTGCTAACGCCTCTCCCCTGCTGCATTACCTTAATGGTAATACATCGCACATCGTTCACCATAATTATCCGGATCATCACCCGTTTAGCTTAAAAAATATCGCTAAACTTGCGGCTGAGTTTTCGGCCTCTGCAGCACAAAAAAAAATAATTGTTACAACAGAAAAGGATGCGCAACGTTTAGAAGGATTGCGGCATGAAGCGGGCCTCAACAACCTGCCCGTTTTTGTTATCCCGATAAGGGTTGAATTTTTAAACGAAAGCGGCAACAGCTTCGATGAATTAATTTTTGACTATGTTAGAGAGCATACAACATACCACAGCATACATTAAAAGCCGTATCGGCGATTTTGAACCCGAAGTGGGTATCATATTAGGCACAGGCCTTGGTGGTTTGGTTAACGAAATTGAAGTTGAAAAGCAGCTGATGTATTCAAACATTCCTGATTTTCCGATTTCGACATTAGAATTTCATTCGGGCAAGCTGATTTTTGGGACGCTTGCCGGAGTAAAGGTGGTGGCTATGCAAGGGCGCCTGCACTACTACGAAGGCTATACCATGCAGCAAATTACCTTTCCGGTAAGGGTGATGAAGATGCTGGGGATAAAGACCTTATTTGTATCAAACGCCAGTGGTTCGTTAAATCCCGCCTTTAAAAAAGGCGATTTGATGGTGATTGCCGATCATATTAACCTGCAACCCAATAACCCCTTAATAGGCCGTAACGATACCGAGCTTGGACCACGTTTTCCGGATATGAGCGAGCCTTATAAACGCAGCATGATTGACAAGGCGCTAACAATTGCTGAGGCAAACAATATTACCTGCCATAAAGGAGTTTATGTTGCAGTAACCGGTCCCAACCTGGAAACCAAAGCCGAATATAACTATTTGCGAATAATTGGCGGCGACGCGGTTGGGATGAGCACCGTGCCCGAAGTAATTGTTGCCAACCACATGGGCCTGCCCGTTTTTGCCATATCGGTTTTAACCGACGAAGGCTTTACGGAGGTGTTAACCCCCGTGTCGCTGGACGAAATACTGGCAGTGGCTTACGAAGCTGAGCCAAAATTGACTTTGATACTTAAACAACTGATAGCCGTTTGTTAATGCCTGGTAAGTTAAAATATCTTCTTTTTTTATTGATCTGTATTTGTGGACAGGTAGCTTTTGCACAATCGCCAACCAACCCTAATTATCCGCAGAATCCCAATAATCCGAATTCTCCGAACAACCCCTATCAGCGGCCGAATCTGCGTGGGGATACCAGTGGCACCAAAAAAAACCTGACGGACGATCAGATGCTGGATACCATTCGAAAACGCCAGGAACACAAAAAAAGATACCGTTGTCTTCAATTCAAAATTTATAAGAGTTACTGCTGAACGATTTTTACGGGATAGCACGCAGCTGTTTCCGCTGGATACCGGGCTTACAAATTTCGAAAACTATAGCCCGCTCTTTAGGCCGCGTGCTCCAAAAATCAGTTTGGGAAATTTGGGTTTGGATGCACGGAGTTTGTTGTTTGAACCATCGCGCACCATCGGATTTGATGTGGGGCTCCATACGCTTGATAGCTACTGGATGAGTCCGCAGGATATTAATTACTACCGTGCACGCGTACCTTATACCCAGCTTTACCTGGTAACCAGCGGCACTACCGAACAAGTATTTAAATTGCTGCATACGCAAAACGTAAACCATCAATTAAATATTGGGTTTAACTTGAACTACATAGGTTCGCGCGGGCTTTACAGCAGCGATTTATTGGCCCAAAATGTAAGCGATGTAAACGCGGCCGCATTTGCATGGTACGAATCGAAAAACAAACGGTACAATATATTAGGAAACCTGATATACAACAATTTAAAAGCTCCCGAAACCGGTTCAATCCTTTCGGCTGACTCCATTTACACCCAAAAAAACCCTCTCGGTACTATTGACGAACAGGCCCGTCTGCAAAGCACTTTCGAAAATTGGGCGGGTGCCGGAATTTATTTGAAACAAACGTATTACATAGGCCATATAGATACCCTTAAAAAAGGAGCCAACATATTGCCTACCCAGCGCGTAGCGTTTACTTTTAATTACAGCAAGCGCAAGTATAATTTTTTACAGAACGAGGCCGATAATTACAACGTTTTTCCTGATTATTATTATGGCTACAACTACGCACGCGATTCGTTGAGCGTAAAGCACCTGCAAAACGATTTTTCGTATAGCTTTTATCTGCGCAGCAAATCCATCAAAAACGAGCTGAAGCTGGACGTGGGCATTACGCAGGATTATTACCAATACGCCCAATACGTGCGTGATACTACCCTGAACCAATATGGCGCTAAGGTAAACCTGCCCGACAAAGTGCAGGGCGCATCTTTTCAGGACATTACCCTGAAAGGAAAACTAAGCTACCACTTTAGCGACAGGATATTGCTTGATTTTAACTTACAGCAAATTGCCCAGGGTCGTGATTTCGGCGACTTTTTATACGATGCCAAATTGACCCTTGCCGGCGGCGACAAAGCAGGCAAAATTATATTCGAGGGCTATTCGCAAAGCAGTTCGCCGCCGTTGGTTTATACCGATTGGATATCGAACCACTTTATTTTCCATGACAAATTCAGCAATCAAAAAACCAACAGTGTGTCGTTTACTTACATCAACAACCCGCTAAAATTGGACTTAAAGGCCGAATACTTCCTCGTAAGTGATTACTTATACTTTTTGGCGCAGCCCGGCGGCATTGATGCAACCCCTACGCAATTAAGTTCGCCCATTAATGTTTTGAAAGTGAGTTTTGGCAAATCATTCTCGTGGCGGCGCTGGCATTTGGAGAACTTCCTGGTTTATCAAAAAAGCGATTATCAATCAACACTCCGTACACCCGATTTTTACAACTATACCAGCCTGTCGTATAAAACGCTGTTGTTTAATGTACTTTATTCAAACATAGGCATCAATGTGCGGTATAATTCACAATACGTAGCGCCGGCTTACGCCACGGGTTTGGGCCAGTTTTATAACGGGCCGAATGTTACTTTTTCGTCGTACCCTATTGCCAGCATCTTTTTTAAAGCCACACTGCAGCGCACCAATTTTTTTATTATGTACGATTATGTAAACCAGGGCATACAAAGCCCCGGCTATTATACGGTGTATAAATATCCGCAATTGCAGCGGATGTTAAAGATTGGCGTATCGTGGGCGTTTTATAATTAACCCCCCCAGCCCCCTAAAGGGGGAGTTTTAGCGCCGCAAAATGTTTTCACTCCCCCTTTAGGGGGCCGGGGGGTTGGGATTAAGTCTTCAGCTTCTTCCTCCTCGCTGCCGGGAACAACACATTGTTCAGAATGAGGCGATACCCCGGCGAGTTGGGATATAGAGACAAATTAGTTGGTGGATCGCCCATGTTGTGCATATAGTCTTCCGGGTCATGGCCGCCGTAAAATGTCCATTGGCCTTTGCCATATTCACCATGAATATAACGTGCCTCATTGGCGCTTTTCAGTTCGCCCATTATGGTAACGCCGGGCTTTAGTTTATCGATATTAAAGGCTGTTGCCAATCCCCTGAAGCCTTTTATTACCTTTTCGTGGTTTTGGGTAAGCATCGCCGGTACCACATCCCATTTGGCCGAAAAATCAAACAGCGTAAAAAAATCGTCCGCCTGCC
>JABDBM010000061.1 GCA_013288685.1 Bacteroidota bacterium
AGAACGGTACCGATGGCGCATAAACTTTGCACACCACCGCTATTTTAGCAATTGCATTGCGAACGCTGATATTTGGGTTTACCCTTACGATGATGTCATCAGATTTTGTGGTGCTGGTAGTTGTCGCGCTATTTATAGCTATGCCAACGGCATACTATTTTATGCATGGCTGGCTGCAAAGCTACAGTTATCGCGCCGAACTATCCTGGTGGATATTTGCTGTAACGGCCGCAGGCGCAATTATAATAACATTAATAACCGTAAGTTACCAAAGTATAAAAGCGGCTTTGGCTAACCCGGTTAAGAGTTTGAGGAGTGAGTAGCGGAAGTCCGGAAAGTCAGTAAAGTCCGGAAGCCCGAAAGAAGCTGCAAAAAGCGATCAAAGATTAGAGTTTGATCCGGGAAATACAATGGTTTAGTGAAAATTCCACCATAGAACTAAAGAACAAATAGCATGATACGAAACTATTTAAAAATGGCCTGGCGTAATATCCTGAAGAATAAGGCCTCTTCAATAATTAATATCGGCGGGCTTGCTGTAGGTATGGCGGTGGCGATGTTGATAGGTTTGTGGATTTGGGATGAACTCTCGTTCGATAAGTACCATCAAAACTACGACCATATTGCCCAGGTAATGCAAAGCCAAACCTTTAACGGCGATGTACGGACCGGTAAAGCTATCCCCGTTCCGCTGGGCGATGAGTTGCGTAAAACCTATGGCAGTAATTTTAAGTATATCGTGTTATCGTCGTGGTCGTGGACCCATATTTTGACGGTGGGCGATAAGAAAATCTCCAGCGGGGGCAGTTTTATGGAACCCGATGCACCAAAGTTATTTTCGCTCGATATAGTCAAAGGTACAGGCGCGGCTCTTGCCGATCCATCCTCCATTTTGTTGTCGCAATCGTTAGCTAAATCGCTGTTTGGCGATGCCGATCCCTTAAACAAAACGGTGAAGTTTGATAACGTAAAAAACTTTACAGTTGCAGGCATATACGCCGACCCGCCGCAAAATACCATGTTGCAGCAGCGCAAAATAGCATTTATTGCCCCCTGGGATTACTATGCACTAAATGTTGTATCCAAACAATCATTGACTAACTGGGGCGATAATTCATTTCAATTATATGTTCAAATAGCTGATAATGCCAACATGGCTGTTGTTTCGGCGAAAATAAAAAATGCAAAATTAAACAGGGTAAGCAAAGACGATCAAAAATTTAAACATTTGTTGTTTCTGCACCCCATGAGCAAATGGCATCTGTATGGCGAGTTTAAAAACGGATTTAATACCGGCGGCAAAATTGAATATGTATGGCTGTTCGGTATCATCGGCATTTTTGTGCTGTTGCTGGCCTGCATCAATTTTATGAACCTGAGCACTGCCCGCAGTGAGAAACGTGCGCGCGAGGTAGGCATCCGCAAAGCTGTTGGTTCGTTACGCGCACAACTCATCGGCCAGTTTCTTTGCGAATCGTTATTGGTGGCCGTATTTTCTTTTGCTATTTCAATTGTATTGGTACAATTAGCCCTGCCGGTTTTTAATAGTGTGGCCGATAAAAATATGAGCATTTTGTGGGGAAGTCAGGTGTTTTGGCTGATTGGAATTAGCTTTTGTATTTTTACAGGTTTAATAGCGGGTAGTTACCCGGCATTTTACTTGTCATCGTTTAAGCCTGTAGCTGTATTAAAGGGGACCTTTAAAGCCAGCCGTTTTGCCGCCATGCCGCGCCGCATTTTGGTGGTGCTGCAATTTTCGGTATCGGTAGTTTTAATTATCGGTACCATCGTTGTTTTCCGCCAAATACAATTTGCTAAAAACCGCCCGGTGGGTTATAGCCGCGATGGACTGGTTAACATTGACTTGGCTACCGACGATCTGCATAAGCAATTCAATGCGGTAAGAGAAGATATGATACGCTCCGGTGCAGCTATTGAAGTGGCAGAATCGTCGAGTCGGGCTACGGGGATTGATAATAACACCAGCGGCCTGATATGGAAAGGTAAAGACCCCGGCATGACTGATGATTTTGCTTTTATAGGTATAACGTTTGAATATGGCAAAACAATGGGCTGGCAATTTACCGATGGCCGCGATTTCTCCAGCCGTTTCCTAACCGATTCATCGGGCATGGTACTGAATGAAGCCGCGGTTAAATACATGGGATTAAAAAACCCTGTTGGGCAAATAATACGGTATGGCGACCAGGACCACGTGGTTTTAGGTGTGATAAAAAACATGGTAATGGAATCGCCTTATGAGCCGGTAAAGCAAGCCGTTTTTTTAATCAGTAAAAATATGGGCGGCTATTTGGATATCCGGATTAATCCTAAAATGAGTACCCATGAGGCGCTCGGCAAAATAGAAGCCATTTGTAAAACGTACTCGCCATCCGTTCCGTTTGCTTACAAATTTGTCGACGATGAATATGACAAAAAATTCGGTGATGAAGAGCGGGTAGGCACACTGGCAACCTTTTTTGCGGCCCTCGCTATTTTTATCAGCTGTTTGGGCCTGTTTGGCATGGCATCGTTTATGGCCGAACAGCGCACCAAAGAAATTGGCGTCCGTAAGGTACTGGGCGCAACGGTTTTTGGTTTGTGGCAATTAATGTCGAAAGATTTTGTGATACTGGTAGGTATATCGTTACTGATAGCCATTCCCGTTGCCGATTATTTTATGACCGGCTGGCTGCAGCATTACAATTACCATACAGAAATGTCGTGGTGGATATTTGCCGCAACCGGTGCCGGCGCTATTATTATAACGTTGTTAACGGTTAGCTATCAGAGCATAAAGGCTGCTTTGGCTAACCCGGTTAAGAGTTTGAAGACAGAGTAGGAGGAAGTCATTGAGTCATTTGGTCATTGAGTCATTGCAGAATTCGACACAATACCCAATGACTCAATGACAGCAAAGTGAAATGACTCAATGACAGCGAAGCAAATGAACTAATTAACAAAAATATGATACTGAATTATATCAAAGTTGCCTGGCGTAACCTAACCAGGAGTAAAACGCATTCATTAATCAATATCTCGGGACTGGCTGCCGGATTGGTTTGCAGTCTGCTGATTTTGCTATGGGTGAATGATGAACGCAGCGTAGATGCTTTTCACCAGCATAAAGACCGCCTCTTTTCTGTTTATCAGACCCTGTACGACGGGCACAACGCCAGTGCAGGTTATGGCACACCCGGGCCGCTGGCCGATGAACTGAAAAAAACCATACCGGAAGTTGAGTATGCTTCGGGTTGGGGATTTGGCGGCCCGCACATGTTTAAAAGTGGCGACAAGCTGTTAAAGCTGGATGGCAACTCTGCACAGGCGGACTTTTTTAAGATGTTCAGTTACACCCTGTTGGAGGGTAATGCGCAAAACGCTTTGAATACACCATTATCACTGGCCGTATCACGCAAAATGGCGGTGGACTTTTTTGGAAGCCCTGCCGCTGCAATCGGAAAAACACTCCGCTTTGATAACCAGAAAAACTTCACCATCAGCGCCGTATTTGAAGACCTGCCGGCCAGTAGTTCCCAACGTTTTGAGTACCTCACCAACTGGTTTGAGTTTTTGCAGGAAAATCCATGGGCCAGTGTGATGAGCAACATCGGCCCCGGAACTTTCGTGCAACTAAGGCCAGGATCAAACCCGGCGCTCGTAAATCAAAAAATTGCACATTTCTTTGATCGCTTTCATCCTGAGCAGCCAAAGGATAACAGTGGCCCGCCGCAGCTGACCCTGCAGCCTTACAGCGAAGTTTACCTGCACGGCAACTTTGTAAATGGCAAAGTTGAAGGCGGCAGGATTGGATATGTTAATTTATTCAGCATCGTAGCCCTGTTCATTTTGATCATTGGCTGTATCAATTTTATGAACCTGGCAACTGCCCGGTCGCTCAAAAGGGCGAAAGAAATAGGGGTGAGAAAAGTAGTTGGGGCATTGCGGTCATCGCTTATACAACAATTTATCATCGAGTCGTTGTCGGTTACTTTTTTTGCCGTTATTATCGCTTTAGTGTTGCTGGTTATTTTACTGCCTATGTTCAACCAAATAACGGGGAAACATATCGGCTTGCCTTTTAATCAATTATCGTTTTGGGTTCAACTGGCAGTTGTAACAATTTTAACCGGCCTTCTATCGGGAAGTTATCCGGCCTTATTGCTGTCATCGTTTAAACCTGTTAAAGTATTAAAAGGTACGTTGAAGATGGATAGCGGCACTGCGATTTTCAGAAAAGGACTGGTCGTTTTCCAGTTTGTGCTATCTACAATTCTCATTATAGGTACATTGATGGTGTCGCGGCAGGTGAATTACCTGCAATCTGTTAACTTAGGTTATGACAGGGAAAACCTGGTGTATGTGCCGCTGGAAGGAAAACTCGGTAGCCAATACAAGGTTTTTAAGCAGCAGGCACTAACCCTGCCGGGCATACAATCCGTTACCCGCACCAGCAGTACGCCCACGTTAATTCAACAAAGCGATGCCGCCATTGACTGGACAGGCGCCGGCCCGAATACGAATGTGCAATTCACCTACACTTATGCAGGTTACGACTTTACCAAGGCGCTTAAATTAACATTACTAAGCGGCCGCGACTTTTCAAAGGCATTTCCAGGCGACTCCAGCGGGTTCCTCATCAACGAGTCGGCATTAAAACTGATTGGCTACAAGGACCCTATAGGCAAGCGATTGAAATTTCGCGGTAGAGAAGGGCACATTATCGGCGTGTTGAAGGACTTCCATTTCAGCTCACTCCACGACGCCATCAGGCCGTTGGTGGTCCCCTTTGGCGAAAATCTTACTTACGGCAGTGCGCTTGTGCGCACGCGGCCCGGTCAAACCAAACGGGCCATCGCCAGCCTGAGCGCTGTGTGGAAACAACTCAATCCTGATTTTTCTTTTAGTTACGCATTTTCGGATGAGGAATATAATAAGCTGTATAATAATGAGCAACTGGTGAATAAGCTGGCCGATGGTTTCGCCGTGTTAGCGATATTTATTTCGTGCTTAGGTTTATTAGGATTGGCCATGTTTACCGCCCAGCAACGATTGAAGGAGATTGGCATCCGTAAAGTATTAGGCGCAAGCGTAAGTTCTGTATTTGGATTATTATCGAAGGAATTTTTATTGTTGGTAGTGATTGCGTTGTTTATAGCCTCACCAGTTGCCTGGTATGCCATCAACCAATGGCTGCAAAACTTTGCTTATCATACGCCGCTGCAATGGTGGATGTTTGCAGTATCGGGCGGTTTAATTATACTGATAGCTTTGGCCACCATCAGTTTCCAGGCGGCTAAAGCGGCGTTGGTTAACCCGATAAAGAGTTTGAGGGCGGAGTGAAGTTAAAGAGATTAGAGGTTGGGGATAAGTCAAAAATAACCGCCTTCTGTTTCGGTAAAAATAACATTGGTTAGTAAAGGATGGTTATTTTTTAACACTGAGATACGGAGATGGCACGGAGAACACAGAGAAGTAAAATATCAAATCAAACTCTGTGCTCTCTGTGATTCCTCTGTTTCTCTGTGTCAAAAAATTGTTAGTTATATAGAAAAGAGCTTAGACGACCCCTACTGCCCGTTCTCCAGGCCTGAAAGGCCGTAATCTATCAGCGATGGGCAACGCCCATCCCACCTTGCGGATTAGCAGGAAACGGAAATAACCTGATCAATTTTGTAACCAATTAATCAAAAAAAGCATCTAACTTTAAATCAATAACAACCTCACAATGAATAAAAAATTACTGTTTTGCCTGGCGGTTTTAACAACTGCCATTACAGGCTTATTCGGCCGCGCCGTTGCGCAAGATTTGCCCGGCAAACGCGATTCACTTACTTCAGCCATATTAAAAGAGAAAAGGATAATCCAGGTAGTACTCCCCGCAAAGTATAAACCAGGATCAGCCGACAAATATGACGTTTTGTATGTGCTGGACGGCGATTGGAACACCAAACTGATGTCGCAGGTACAGCAATTTATTGAGGGCGAAGCGGGCATGCCGCCCATAATTATAGTGGGTGTTTTAAATACCGACCGTAACCGCGATTTTTTGCCCACCAACGTTGCGGATAATAAAACATCCGGCGGGGCCGATAAATTTTTAAACTTCTTTAAATCAGAATTGATTCCGTATATCGATAAAACATATCCATCCAACGGAAGCAATACCCTTTTTGGACATTCGTTCGGTGGCGTATTTGTTACTTATGCCTTGTTAAATGAACCACAGCTTTTTAAATCGTACATAGCTGCCGACCCAAGTTATTGGTGGGATAAAGGCGTAATGCGCAAGCAGGTAAAAGACAAGATGCCGGGTTTAGTGAATATAAATAAAACATTTTATATCAGTGGCCGCGAAGGTTTCGGCATGAAGGACATGGGCATCACTGCGATGGACACCGTACTTAAAGCAACAATACCCGTCGGCATCGTATGGAAAATTTCGGCTTATCCTGATGAAACTCATGGTTCGGTAAGGCTTAAAAGCATGTACGATGGATTGAAATTCAGCTATTCGGGCTACACCGCAAAACCCGTTGAATTTCACCCGATGCAGGGTGTTATGCTAAAGGGCAAGCCCATTAAAATATGGAGTCTTGACGATGCCGGTAATGTGCGGTACACCATTGATGGCAGCGAACCTTTAATAACGTCTACCAAACTGCCGCAGGAACTAACGCTAAGCGCCCCGGCAAGGGTAACCGCCAAGCTATTCACCAATGCTGGCCGGTATGATAGAATCACCACCGGCGATTTTAAGGAGGGCGCCTATTGGCCTGCCCTGGCAAAAGCGAAAAACATGAAGCCGGGTGGTTTTCATTACAGTTACTATGAAGGCGAATGGGATAAGCTGCCCGATTTTACTACGCTGAAGCCGGTTAAAACTGGCATTGCCGACAGCACATTTAACATCGACAAAATGCCACGTCAAAATAATTTTGCTTTGCTGCTGGAGGGTGATTTGGAGGTGAAGGAAGATGGTTATTATATTTTTGGCCTGAACTCTGATGATGGTTCAAGGTTTTATCTAAATAATCAATTGTTGATGGACGACGACGGATTACACGACAACCAGGCTAATAAATCGTACATCGTTCCGTTGCAGAAAGGCTTTTATCCTGTCAGGATTGAATATTTCCAAAAAGACGGCGGACGCAATTTAAAGGTGGTTTACATCACACCATCTATCAACGCACCGCAGCCAATAGCTATTCCGTTATCATTGCAGTATGGTAAAAATTAGCAAGCCCCATATTTGGGAAGATTTTAAAATACTCCTGTAATAAAAATTAAAAACCCGGCAACGCATTAGCATTCCGGGTTTTGTTTATAGGTATAAAATTTTTTTAGCAGTACTGCTCAAACGCACCGATCAAATTATCGGCAATCATTTGCGCCGGGCGGCCCTCAATTTGGTAACGCTCAATCATGTGTACCAGTTTACCATCCTTAAATAAAGCCATTGCAGGCG
The DNA here is from genome assembly GCA_013288685.1 of Bacteroidota bacterium. GTDB lineage: Bacteria > Bacteroidota > Bacteroidia > Sphingobacteriales > Sphingobacteriaceae > Mucilaginibacter. The sequence continues at coordinate 7,472 of JABDBM010000061.1, forward strand.
ACGATGGAGGATAAGGCAACATATAAGCACGTGCTTTGTTAACTGCGTCAGTCTCCATACCGGCAAACACCGTTACGAACTTGTCCGGGTGTTTTTCGCTTTGTACTGCCATACGTGCCGCAGGGCGCGCATTGGCTGCAGCGCAACCGCAAACAGAATTTACCATTACAAATACAGTTCCTTCACTTTCAATAGCTTTGGTCACTGCATCTGCATCTTTTAACTCCTCAAAACCAACCCTGGTGAGTTCATCCCGCATAGGGGCCACTAAATATTCTGGATACATTTTTTGTTTTTATAAATTACAACACAAAAATAACAAATGATTACCAGTTAAAGTTTAAAAATCAGAATAATAACAATTAGCTGACAGGGAGGGGGAAGTCCGGAAAGTCAGTAAAGTCGGAAAAGTCCGGAAAGTAGGAAAAGCCTGGAAAATTCGGAAAACGGAATTTTAGTTGTTGGTTTTAAATTTAAATGGTTACAAATGCCTGTTTTACGCCGACCTGCCAGACATTTTCTCTTTTCTACTTTCCGACTTTTCGGACTTTTCTGACTCCCCGACTTCACGCAATGTTTATTTATAATTAATATTGTTTTTCAGAAGCGATTAGCTATATTGCCTTCCCTATAAATTAATTTCGTTGAAATGAATTCAAAGCCATCTGACATCAGTACAGTCATCATTGTAAACAAGAGCAGGCAGCGTACATTACAGGTAAAGACCAAACACATAGGCCGGCTAAAGCACTATGCCGCAGGTGTTTTGGGTGTTATTGTATTGCTATCCGGCACGGTTTTTTATCTGCGGGCAGAGAACAACCGGAAAGAAGAAGAGACGCAGCAACTGTTGTCGCAGCTATCAAAACTTCGCAGCACCATGCCGGTAACCGCGGTGCAGGAGAGCAAGGCCGAGAATGCGCAGGCTTACGTTCAAAGTATTGAAGGTAAGTTGCAAAAGATAAACGAATATTTAAGCAAACGCGGTTTAAAAGGTTTTTCTGTAAAATCTGTTGGGGGCGATGCCAATGCCTCGGCCGCAAAACTTACCGATAAAGAAACATTTTCGTTATACGACGAGTATTTGTCACGGCTGTTACATTCAGTAGCTTTCACTCCAATGGGCTATCCCCGTGTAAGCTCTTTAACCTCTTTTTTCGGGTACCGCAGCGATCCGTTTAATACCGCAAATGCAGAGTTTCACCCAGGAATTGATTTTAGGGGTAATACAGGTGATGAGGCCAAATGTACAGCCAACGGCCGCGTTGTTTCTGCAGGATGGTATGGCGGCTACGGCAACTGTGTGCGTATTGCCCACGGCAATAGTTATGAAACTTTATACGGGCACTTATCCCGCATACTGGTAAAAGTAGGAGATGAAGTTACCGCCGGGCAAAAAATTGGCCTGGTGGGTTCTACCGGTCATTCCACCGGAGCTCATTTACATTATGAGGTCCGCAAAAATGGTAAAGCAATAAATCCTGTTAGTTTTCTTTCGCTAAACAATTAAACAACCCCATAAATCATGGCATTCTTCTCTAAAAACGACAAAGTATCTCTCGACCTGCAATCCATCTCTACTCTTATCTCCGAAGGCTGTGTTTTTGAGGGTAATCTTAAAGCGCCTTCATACGTACGTATCGACGGCCTGATAACCGGTGATGTTATTGTTGATGAAGGTTTGATAGTTGGCGAAAAAGGCGTAATAAAAGGTAATGTTATAACCAAGGAGATGGTTGTTTACGGCACAATTAATGGTACGCTGCAAGTAAATTCGCTCGAAATTAAAGCCTCAGGGAAAATTAATGGCGAAATAAACACACAAACCCTTGCCGTTGAAAATGGCGCGGTTTATAATGGAAACCTTTCCATGCGCCAGGATAATAAAGGACTGCCACAACAAAAAGCCAAATTAAGCATACCTGCCCAAAAAGCCCTCGAAGCGGAAATGGCGGGAAGTTAATGGTTCATGGTTCATAGTTCATAGCCGAAGTTTGTCCTGCTATGAACTATGAACTCTCCCAAACTCACGGTTCTTAGCAAGAAGTCCTTCGGCTATGAACCATCAACTATGAACTCTCCCAAAATTCCATTTCATTTTCATCCAACAATACCCTAACTTTGCGTTTTAAAATTAAAACGCTATGTCATCAGTAGAAACTGCTTACGTTAAATACAAAGTAAAAGACTTTTCGCTGGCCCAATGGGGTCGCAAGGAAATTGAATTGGCCGAGGCCGAAATGCCTGGTTTAATGGCGCTTCGTAAAGAATACGGACCATCAAAAGCTTTAAAAGGTGCGCGTATTGCAGGCTGCTTGCACATGACCATTCAAACCGCCGTATTAATAGAAACATTGATTGAACTGGGTGCCGAAGTTACCTGGTCGTCTTGCAACATATTTTCAACCCAGGATCATGCCGCTGCCGCTATAGCTGCTGCCGGTGGTTCTGTTTATGCCTGGAAAGGTATGAATGCCGAAGAATTTGACTGGTGTATTGAACAAACCTTATTTTTTGGCGAGGACCGCAAACCGTTAAACATGATTTTAGATGACGGTGGCGATTTAACCAATATGGTGCTGGATAAATATCCTGAACTGATTGCCGGTATTAAAGGTTTATCAGAAGAAACCACTACAGGCGTACACCGTTTATACGAGCGTATGAAAGCCGGTACATTACCAATGCCCGCTATTAACGTAAATGATTCGGTTACCAAATCGAAATTTGATAATAAATATGGCTGCCGCGAATCGCTGGTTGACGCTATCCGTCGTGCAACTGACGTAATGATGGCCGGTAAAGTGGCCGTTGTTTGCGGTTATGGCGATGTGGGTAAAGGATCGGCAGATTCGTTACGCAACGCCGGTGTACGTGTAATTGTTACCGAAATTGACCCTATCTGTGCATTGCAAGCTGCAATGGAAGGTTTTGAAGTTAAAAAACTTTCGACTGCCATTACTGAAGCAGACATTGTAGTTACTGCTACAGGTAACAAAAATATAGTTCGCGAAAGCCATTTCCGTGCATTAAAAGACAAAGCGATTGTTTGTAACATTGGTCACTTTGATAACGAGATTGACATGGCCTGGTTAAACGGCGCTTATGGCAATACCAAAATTGAAATTAAACCGCAGGTTGATAAATATACCATTAACGGCAAGGACCTTATTATTTTGGCCGAAGGCCGCCTGGTAAACTTAGGTTGTGCAACAGGTCACCCAAGTTTTGTAATGAGTAACTCGTTCACCAACCAAACGTTAGCACAATTGGAGCTTTGGAACAATGGCGATAAATACGAAAACCAGGTTTATACCTTACCCAAACACCTTGACGAAAAAGTTGCCCGTTTGCACCTTGAGAAAATAGGCGTTGAACTGGAAGTTTTAGATCAGGATCAGGCTGAATACATTGGCGTTACTGTTGATGGGCCATTCAAGCCAGAGTATTACCGTTACTAAGTTTTTTTCGCCCTCGGGGGCGATTAAGAGGTTTTTCGTTATTGCTTAATGCCGTTAGGTTAATAATTTATTTATTAACCCAACGGCATTTTTCTGTATATTGTAAAATAAAAAACGCAGAACAACTTTTCTCAAAAATTTAAGTTATCAGCATTAATACAGATATTTGTTTCTATGAGTACCCTTTGGCAAAATATACAACAAAAAATGCTTCACTCGGGCAGTAAGCTAAACCTGCTGATCGGCATAAATATCATTGTTTATTTATTGATCAATATCCCCGCAACCATCCTGGGGCTTTTCCACGCTGATTTTATAAGCGCATTTGCAAGTGACTATCTTTTGCTGCCATCTAATCTCACTTTATTACTACATCATTTTTGGACGCCATTAACCTACATGTTTATGCATGCAGGTGTTTTTCACATTCTGTTCAACATGTTATGGTTTTATTGGTTTGGGCAAATATTTGAAGAATACCTCGGCAAAAAACGCACTTTAGGGCTGTATTTATTAGGCGGATTCGGCGGCGCATTTTTATTTGTTTTAAGCTATAATATTTTCCCGCTCTTCGCGCCAATCACCGCAGCCGGCGGTTCAACACTGGTTGGTGCATCGGCAAGTGTAATGGCTATTATGGTGGCAACTGCAACGTTACTGCCCGACTATACTATCTCTCTTATCTTTATCGGCCCGGTCAGGCTCAAATGGTTGGTGTTGTTTTTTATCATTCTTGATTTTTTTGGGATAGTGGGCGCCAACGCAGGCGGCGAAATTTCGCACCTTGGTGGTGGTTTAATGGGCTTTATTTATATTAAGCAAATGCAACGGGGCAATGATTGGATAGCATCAATTGCCAAGTTATTTAAGCCCAAATCAAAATTGAAAGTGGTGTCGAACAACACTTCAAGGGGTTCATCAAATTTTCCGCGACAGGAAGAAATTGACCTTATATTAGACAAAATATCAAAATCAGGTTACGATAGTTTGAGTAAACAAGAAAAAGAGGTGCTATTTCGCGCAAGCAATAATGAGGGATAAAAAAAACCTGACATTTGTAGACAAACTCATTTTATGGTTAAACATCCTGCTGTGTCTTGCTCTTTTATTAAGTTATTTCGCCCGTTTTACTAACCCGGCAAATGATTGGGTAGTAGCATTTTTCGGCCTTGCCTATCCATTGCTGTTAGTAGGTAATTTGCTCCTTATTTTCTACTGGCTGCTTCGCCGCAAATGGTGCGTTTTTTTATCCATTATCTGTATTGCCATCGGATGGCCCGTACTCAGAAATAATATTGGCTTCCATAACCCCGGTACCGATTCTGATAACTATCAGGACGGCAAATCGCTTGATTCTGGTACAGTTAGAATGATGACCTACAATGTACATAGCTTTAAACGATATGGCGCAAAGAAGGATATTTCTACCAAGCACGATATATTGGCGATTATTAATCAGCAACAGCCGGATATTATTGGGTTCCAGGAATTTTATACGCGCAAACATGGCCAATACGATATGCTTGATTCTGTCCGAAAGATAATGGGCTCAACTTACTATTATTTTGAGCCGCTTATTTACAACAGTGACGAAGCTATTGGGATTGCCATTTTTTCGAAGTTCCCGATCACGGGCCATGGTTTGGTGTCGATAGTGGATAAGCGGAGCGAAAATGCCTGTATCTATATTGACGTGGTGAAAGGTAATAAGCAATTTCGGGTATATAACGTGCATTTGCAGTCCATACGTTTCGATCCGGAAGATTACCAGTATATAAAGGACATTACCCGTGACGGGGCCGATATGTCGTCCACAAGGCGTTTAGGCAGTAAGTTAAAAAACGCATTTATAAAACGTAGCTTCCAGGTATTAAAAATAAAGACCCACGCAACGCTATGCCAATACCCTTTTATCATATCCGGCGATTTTAATGATACCCCCGCATCATTTGCCGTTAACGAAATGGCCAAAGGCCTGAAAAATGCTTTCCGCGAAAAAGGCTTTGGCCTCGGTCGCACCTATAACGGCAATTTTCCCAATTATCAGATAGATTACATCATGGCATCCAGCCTGTTTGATATAAAAAATTATCACATCATCGAACAAAAACTATCAGACCATTACCCGGTGAGGAGCGATCTGTTTTTGAGGTAGTGGTTAGTCTTGAGTCGAAAGTGTGAAGTCAAAAAAGCAAGTGACTCAGAACTTTGAACTCCAGACTAAAGACTATTTCTTCATTTCTTCCTTCAACGCCCGTAAAAATTCATTGGCGTGTTGCGAACCAATAATATAGATAAGCCCGTCGCGGTCGGTAAGGTAAATGGCATCATTGCCGGCGGTAAAAAAGCGGATGGTGCCCTTTGAATGCAGGTTATATACCGGGTTATTAAATAAATACCGGCTGTATTCATGTTTTTCTATTTTAACAATGCTATTCAGGTCAATTTTAACCAGGCGGGTGGTCCAAAGGCCATTAAGCAGGATGCTCTTATTTTCAATTTTGGTGCGAAAATGCAGCAGATATCCCATAATAATGGAGATAATAATGATGGCAAAACCAACAACTACCAGCAAATCGCCGTTCCGCTCGCGTTCATCAGTAAAAAAATAGGCCGCAAAACAAAACATAGCCAATACCAGCCTGATGGTTATGGGTATAAATTCTCGTCCGAGGTATTGCTTTTCAACAAAGGCAGGTTTATCGCTCATCTTATTAATTTGAATATTTTATAATTTGAATATTTGGATATTGATTGATGTTGTAACTTGTATAACACGCGAAATTTAATAGTTTTACCACAGAGGCCACCGAGAATGCATGGAGCACACAGCGTCTTTTATGGTAATTGTCTCATTTATAGCAGCTTGCCACTACGTTTTTTACCCTCTGCGTGCTTTGCGCCTCCTTTGTGTTCTCTCTGCGGTTAATTTCACCCATATAAAACACCATAGAGCCATTTATCTTCAAACCGGCACATTTTCAAATCTTCAAATTAATTCGAATATAGTTACTTTTTTGGTGTTCGTATTAACTTTATATCGGTCATCAAGCCGGTAGCCACCAATCCATATCAATTCGCCGTTGCCGTTAATTAATAATGGGATTTCACTTTTTTGATGCAAAGGTACTTTCTGATTGATAAAAAAATCACTTAATTTTTTTCGTGTCTTCATTCCCAGCGGGTAAAAAAAATCACCCTGCTGCCACGAACGCAGCATTAACGGAAAAACCAGCAATCGGGTATCCGCCGATACCGCCATTGGGTTATTTTTTACAATAAGCGCACCGTCGTCGTGCAAAACCCTTAATTCGCGGCTGCCAAACCGAACGGCCCTATCATCAACGCCTATCAAAACCGATTGATAAACGGGCAATGCGCTTTTGGTGATGATTAGTTGAGCGCGGTCGAGCAGTAGTTGGTAATTTGTTGTTTCAAATATCCGTCCGGAGTGTTTATCCAGCGAAGAAATTAAATCGTCAACCACTGTTTCGTTAACACCAAACTCCTGTAATAAATTAAACAGTATCAGCCGTTTGGGTTCCAGCTTCTTTATCGCAGATAGCGAAATGTGTATTTCTTCGCCGCTTGTAACAAATAGTTCTTTTTTTAATTCATCAACCCTTTGTGTCAGCAATAATTCCAGTTCCTTAAAACGCGTCAGGTTGTTTTGAAAAGTTTCCTCGAGCGATGGGTTCAGTTCCTTTAGCTTGGGCACAACTTCGAGCCTTATTTTGTTACGGGCATATTTAGTTGACGAATTGGAGCTATCTTCAACATAACTGATACCATTTTCAGCTACTATGTTTTGAATTTCTTCGCGGTTTAAAAACAGCATCGGCCGTACCAGGTAACCATTGGCCGGTAATATGCCGTGCAGGCCTGCTATTCCGGTGCCCCGTGTAAGATTTAACAATATAGTTTCAATTGTATCGTTTTGGTGGTGCGCAAGCGCGATAGCTGTATACTCCAACTGTTGCCGTATTTGTTCAAACCATTGATATCGCAAATTGCGGGCGGCCATTTGGGTTGATATTTTTTGTGAGGCTGCATAGTTTAAAGTATCAAAACTGGTGGTATGAAACTGTACGCCGAGCTGTTGGGCCAGGTTTTGGCAAAACAGATAGTCGCGGGTTGATTCATCGCCGCGTAGTTGAAAGTTACAATGGGCTATACCAAAATCAATTCCTGCCGATTGCAGCAAATACACCATGAGTACAGAATCCATTCCGCCACTAACCGCAGCCAGCACTTTGTTATTGGATTTGAACAGGTTATTTTGCTCAATAAAATCAGTAAAACGTTTAACCGGCAGCATCCTTCAAAAATATTAATTTAAAACCCCAACAAAAAACTAATTTTGCGCTCGTGAGGAAAATTGTTTTAAGCCTTTTTATATTGCTGATAGCGGCCGGCGCTATGGGCCAAAAAAAATCGATTGTAAACCTGCTGCATTCTAAAAGCAGCACCGGGATAAAAATAGGTGGTAAGGATTTAATAAAGGTTTATGACGGAACTTTTAAACAGGATTACTCGACCTTAACTTCGGACAGCGCTTACTTTTACGTACAGGATAATGCCGTTGATGCCTTTGGCCATGTGGTAATTAACCAGGGCGATACGCTGCATATTTATGCCGATAAGCTAAATTATAACGGTAATACCAAAATAGCTATCCTTACCGATAATGTAAAAATGGTGGATAAAGATGCCGTTTTAACCACCAACCATTTAACCTACAACACGGCAACCCGTATTGCCACCTACACCGATGGCGGCAAGCTGGTAAATAAGGATAACATACTGCTAAGCAAAAACGGTTATTATTTTGCGTTTACACGCGATTCATATTTTCGTTACAACGTAACGCTTACAACACCCGATGCGCTCGTAAAAACGGACACCATGCGTTATAATACGGGCACTAAGATATCCTACTTCTACGGTCCAACCCATATTTACAGCATCAAAAAAGGCGAAGCTGCAAAGGACCGCGATACGCTTTATACCGAAAACGGCTTTTATAACACGGTGGTGGAGCAGGCGGCATTTGGCAAAAACAACTTGTACAAATCGGGCACCAAATCGTTAAAAGGCGACAGCTTGTTTTATGATAAGATAAAGGGTTATGGCCGTGCAGTAAAACATGTTACCTTTAGCGATAGCGAACAAAAAACAACCATAAAAGGCGACCTGGGCACTTATTTTAAGGCCGACGAAAAAACCATTGTTACCGAGGACCCTTACATTATAATGGTTACCGAGCAAAAAGACAGCACCAAAACCGACTCGACAGCCAAAGTTGATTCCTTAACTAAAGCACCCGCAAAAAATAAGAACGCCATTAATATGGCCGAGCTGATAAAGAAAACTATACCGGGAAAAGCAGACTCGGCAGCCAAAGTAGATAGCCTAACTAAAACGCCGGCAAAAAATAAGAACGCCATTAATATGGCCGAACTGATAAAGAAAACCATACCGGGTAAACCGGACACGGCAACAGTTAAAAAAGCTAATATCAGTATGAGGCAGTTAAAAGCTGATTCTGTTGTAAATAATAAAAATATTGCAGCTGCGGCTGATTTAGTGAAAAGCAGTGATCTATCTACAATGGATACGGCAGCTATCCGGCGGAATATTCAGCAAATAAAGCCCGATTCGGTAACTAAACAACTCGCTCTTGCACAGGGGCAAAAGAAAACTACACCACCATTAAAAAAGCAGGCAAAGATAACCAAGCCAAAAACTACAGGTAAAGCAACAGATAAAGCAGGCCCTCCGGCAAATGTTGCTCCGTTGAAGAAAGCGCAGAAGATGAAGTACGATTCCATCTACATGTCGGCAGATACGATTGAGACGCGGATATTGACTTATAAAGATTACAAAGCCTACCTGGAACAACAACGCTTATCGCGCATAAGGGACACCACGCCAAAGCCGAAAAAACCAGGAAAAGAATCGAAGTTTTTAACCGGGCACTATGCCTGGTTGCCTGCAGATACCAGTTTTTATCGTACCAACTATTTTGGCGCCCCAAAACCGAAACCGGTTAAAAAGAAAGTTGTAAAGCCATTGACTAAACAACAGCTAATGGCCGATAGCATAGCTAAACAGCATATTGCCGATTCAATAGAAATGGTGAAAAAGCTGGAACCTGCCGACACGGCACGTATACGGATGGTATTGATGTATCACCATGCCAAACTCTTTAAATCGGATTTACAGGCGAAAGCCGATTCCATGTTTTACAACACCGCCGACTCCACCGTCAGCTGTTTTGTAAACCCCATCATCTGGACGGAGGGCTCACAACTGTCAGGCGATACAGTGTTTTTGCAGATGAAGCATAAAAAGCTGGATAACATGACGATGTTCCCCAATGCTTTTATCGTTAATATTGAAAAGACGGACTCACTACACTTTAACCAGATAGCCGGCAAACGCATGCGCGGCTATTTTAAGGATGACAAGCTGAACAAGATGGACATCATTGGCAATGCCGAAAGCATTTACTTCACGCGTGATAGTGGCAAGATGACCATCAGCGGCATGTCCCGGTCAATAAGTAGTCGTATTCACGTTAATTTTAAGGATAATAAAGCCACCGACCTGGCATTTTATACTAAGCCGCAAGACACTTATGGTCCGCTAAAGAAATTTCAGGACGACGAGAAGATTCTGAAAGGTTTTATCTGGAAGCCCAAAGAACGGCCCGCTTCGAAGGAAGCGATTATACCATCGTACAACCGTAAAAAGAAACCTGCGGTAAAACCACCGGCGGTTAAACCTAAAACCGGCAAACCACCAGGGAAAAACGTATCTGGCGGGAAGACTGCACAGGATAGTACCCTAAAAACGCAGCCTTTAAAGCAGGATAGCATCTTAAAAAAAGGTGATGTTAAATTGCCTGGGGCAAACGTGAAGAAAGATAGTACGGTGAAGGATAGCGCTTTGAAAACTAAGCCTGTAAAATTGCCGGGAATGAAAGTGAAGAAGGACAGTACGGTGAAATCGAATTAAGTCTACCAATTTAATCAACTATTCAGTCAATCAACCAAAAATCATTAAGTTTGCAGCAAAGCAAACCGATTGAATTTTTACCTTACATATTTCATCATCGCCATTGGCCTGTTCGGGTTTTCGGCTGCGTTTGCGCTGTTTGGGGTGTATGCAGAGCGCAAGGTTTCCGCTTTTATTCAAGACAGGCTTGGTCCTACAGAAACCGGCAAATTTGGCTCGCTGCAAACTGCTGCGGATATGCTAAAAATGCTGCAAAAGGAACTGATTACCCCTGCGGCTGCCGATAAATGGTTGTTTATGGCGGCTCCGGCCATTATTTTTATAGCCGTGTACTTAGGTTTCGCTGCTTTACCCTGGGCACCGGGATTAGCGCCCGCCAAACTCAATTTAGGCCTATACTATATTTTTGCCATCATCTCCATAGAAACCCTCGGCATATTAATGGCCGGTTGGGGATCGAACAATAAATATGCGCTATTGGGTGCCATGCGCTCGGCGGCGCAGATTATTTCGTATGAGATTCCTGCCGGGTTTGCGCTCATTTCGGTAGTGATGATTGCACAAACGCTAAACTTGCAGGATATAGCTGCACAACAAGGTATTTTATCAACCGAAAAGGTGAGTTTTGCAGGCTTTTGGGATGTATCATCAATTGGAGGCTTATTTGCCTGGAATATTTTCAGGGCGCCGCATTTGCTGATAGCATTTGTAATTTACTTTATAGCCTCGCTGGCCGAAAGTAACCGGGCACCGTTTGATATACCAGAAGCAGAATCGGAACTGGTTGCCGGTTTCCACACAGAATATACCGGAATGCGTTTTGCCATGGTGTTTTTGGCGGAATATTCCATGATGTTTTTGGTATCGATGATAGGCGTTATCCTGTTTTTAGGAGCCTGGAATACCCCGCTGCCCAACATGGGCGTAGTAAAATTAGCTACATGGACAACCAATGCCGGCTGGGGAGTGATATGGATAATAGTAAAAACATTAACTCTTGTAGGCGTACAAATGTGGATACGATGGACGCTGCCCCGGTTCAGAGTCGACCAGTTGATGAACCTGTGCTGGAAGGTGCTAACACCCCTTGCCTTTGCCTGCATGTTGGCATCGGGGCTATGGAGAATATTTTTAATGTAGTTCACTGGTTCAGTGGTTCATTAGTTCATTGGTGCAAGGTTAGATAATTTCATAACGGGCAAATCAAAGAATTAACAACCAACAAGGCTATCGATGCAAACCAATGAACTAATGAACTAATGAACCAATGAACGATATTATAAAAAGTATTACCACCACTGCAAAAGGGTTATCTATCACCTTTAAGCACCTGTTTGTGTCGCACAAGCGGCGCGGGGTGTTGCCGGTGAGCGATAGTAATTACTTTAAGCAACTGGAGGGCACTAATACCATCCAATATCCGCATCAAAAGTTGCCCGTGCCCGAAGTGGGCCGTTATCAACTGGATGTGGAGATGGACGATTGTATTGTGTGCGATTTGTGCGCCAAGGTTTGTCCTGTTAACTGTATTGATATTGAAGCCATAAAGGCTACGGAGGCTATCGGGCAAACGTCTGACGGTACCACCAAAAGGCTTTACGCTGCCAAATTTGATATAGATATGGCCAAGTGCATGTACTGCGGTTTGTGCACCATTGTTTGCCCAACAGAGTGTATTACTATGACCAATCAATACGATAAAAGCGTAGTGGATATTAAAGATTTGAACTACCAGTTCTCGGATATGACACCCGAATTTGCTGCCGAAAAACGCCGCGAATTTGAACAGCAACAAGCCGAACGGCAGGCGGCTAAATTAGCAGCCATGCAAAAAAAGGAGGGAAGCGCATGACTTTAGTACAGGCCTTGTTTTATTTAATGAGCTTTATCGCGCTGGCATCGGCACTGTTTGTGGCGGCAACCAAAAACCTGGTGCGATCCATCTTTATGTTTTTTGTTACCCTGTTCGCGCTGGCCGGTTTATACGTTTTGGCCCTGGCCGATTTTGTAGCCATTACCCAAATTGTAATTTATGTTGGTGGCATTTTAGTGCTCATCCTGTTTGCCTTTATGCTATCGGGGAAAGAAACATTGAATGTGATAGCCCAGCAGCGCAAACAGTTTATCAGCATCAGCAGATTGCCTGCCTTGTTAGTAGCAGCGTTGTTTTTAATAGTCTTTGTAAATGTGATAGTTAAGGTGGATGCCAATAACCTGGAATGGGTTAAAAAAGCTATTGCCACCAAAAATGATATTCAGTCAAACGCCGCCACTACCGAAAATATCGGCGTTAACCTGATGACTAAATATTTGCTGCCCTTTGAAGCCGTATCCATTTTATTAATGATAGCGCTAATAGGCGCGGCTCATCTGTCAAGAAAGGAGCGCACAGAATGATATCATTAACCGATTTTTTACTGGTAAGCGCGGTTTTGTTTTGTATTGGTTTGTACATGATCATGTCCAAACACAACGCTATACAAATACTGATAGGGATAGAACTGATGCTGAATGCCGCCATATTAAACCTGGTAGCCTTTGGCAGATACGACCGTTTTAACAACGGCGGACAAATGTTTGCCTTATTTGCCATTGTGCTGGCAGCTGCTACAACCGCGGTGGCATTGGCTATCATTTTAAATGTGTATAAAAAGTATAAAACCATTGATCCGGGGAAGATTGATGGGTTGAAGGATTGATATGAAAATTATTGCAATTCTTTTTTGTTTGTTTTTGTCGATAGGTGCATTGGCACAAAGTGGCAAGGTTGTTAAAACTGACACTACCCAGCTTTATTCCATCCTCGATCCATCATCAGGTGGTAAGCCTTTGTATGTGATTAACGGGATAATTTATACCGGTAATATCAGGGAGATTGACCCGAATGATATTGTGCAGTTTGGGATGTTGAAACCGCCGGGTTCAGTTAACATATACGGCGAACAGGGGAAAAATGGCGCTGCATTGATAACAACGAAATCGCACCCCGATATAAAGATCATAAAAGCTGACGTTGCGCTGGCTGATTCGTTGACGGATAATAATGCCATGTATGTTATTGACGGCGAAGTGTCGAAAAACAAATTAGACGGGCTGGACCCTTACGACGTAGTCAGCGTAAATGTTTTAAAAGATGTATCGGCCGATAAGAGTGTACGTGTTACTGCAAGCGACGTTACCGTTTTAATTATTACAAAAAAATATGGCATCAAATCGTACCAAAATAAGTTGAGTACATTTTCGGCAAAATATAAAGCGTATTTGGAAGCACATCAAAATAATGACAGCGATTGCGGCTATATATTGAATGGCGAACCCGTTGGAGGGCAAAGTAAAAATGAGATAATTAAGAAGTTGTATGAAATTCCGGCCGGGAAGATAAAAACTGTTGATTGCATGGAGAATACTTTTTTTAATAGCGGTGATAGTAAAAAGGAAATTGTAGTTATTACAACTAAAGAATAAAATAAGAAACAAAGCGTCAATGCGATAAAAAGTTGCGTCATTGCGAGGAACGAAGCAATGACGCTTCGGGGATTTATAAAACACTTTGTCATCCTGAGCGCAGCGAAGGATCTTCTACGACATGCAACAGCGAACTATCCAAATGCGCTAATGCATGACGTAAAGTATGTTTCAGAAGATCCTTCGCACGCTCAGGATGACAAAAGAAAAGGGAATTACAACTAAAGAAATAAGTGAACGAATTTTTAACCAGCATCGATACCCTAACCATTTCGCCTTTGTTGGTGTTGTCACCAACAAACGAAGTTGATTGTGAGGACCGGTTAATAAATATCCATATTCAAACACACAGATTGATGTGTTAAAGGATTAGAAGATGAAAGTTATAGGGATTTTGATTTGGTTGTTTTTTGGGCAGAGTGCTTTCGCACAAAAGAAGGATTCCATTCTTAGGGATAGTAGTGGAAAGTTAAGAACGTTTCAACCAAGCAAAACCAATAACCACAACGAACGGCCATTTGTTATCGATGGCCAGATTTATTATAGTAAACACAAAAAAGATAAAGATTTTTATAACATTAATGACATAAAGATATCGGAGACAAGCAAGCCATTAATATTGATGGATGAAATTCCTTACGACAGTGACGTGAAAAAGCTCGATTCCAATAAAATTTTTAGAATTAATATTATAAAACGTCGTGAAGCAGTTAAGAGTTATGGCGCTTCTGCAAAAAATGGCGCGATCCTGATCATAACTAAACAAAATGCAATTAAATCATATCAGGAAAAACTAAGCTTATTCTCGAAAGATTATAAGAATTTTGTGGCTGGAGTAATGAAATATAATGACAATGATGATCAAATTGAATATTTAATACGTGGAAATCAACGAACTAACTTTTTACGCGGACGCTATAAAATTGGCGTGTTATATGACACGCCGGTTTCCCTTATCAAAGAGGTCAAATTTTCTAAAAATGAAAAGTGCTGCGGTGCAGAAAATGTTCAAGTGGTAATAACGCTAATCGAATAAATTGGAACAATTTTTAACCGGAATAGATACCCTAACCATTCAGTTCGCTCTCGCGGCAGCGTTATTGCCCCTGCTTGCCTTTATAATTAATATCTCCATCCCGGGCAAGACTAATAAACTATCAGGCTGGATCTCAACTGCCGCAATTTTAGCAAGCGCCGTTTTATCAGTGTTTGTATTTACCAAGGTATGGAATACCAACCACCTGGTGCATCAGCAACAGCTATGGTTCACCATCGGCGATACTGAAATTTATGCGGGCATCCTGCTAAATAACCTTTCGGTATTAATGCTGCTGCTGGTAAATTTAATTGCCTTGCCGGTGCATATTTACTCCACTGCCTATATGAAAGGTGATGGAAACTATAACCGTTACTTCGCTTACCTCAGCTTTTTTTGCTTTAGTATGCTGGCGCTGGTAGTGGTTGATAATTTGGTGCTGTTCTACGTTTTTTGGGAACTGGTTGGCTTTTCATCGTACCTGCTTATTGGATTTTGGTTTACGCGGCATAAGGCCATAATGGCTAATAAAAAAGCTTTTATCATGAATAGGATAGGGGATATCGGTTTGCTTACCGCTATCCTTATAATTTATGCAGTGTATCACACTTTTGATATTGACAAATTATTTGGACATCATTCTCAAATAGCTTCATTTGCATTTCTTAACCATGGCGAATGGTTCTCCCCAAATGAGAGCAATTGGGTTATTGCTGGCGTCTCGTATCACCTGCCAGGCATTTGGCAATACGTGGCCTGTGCGGGTATCTTTTTAGCAGTTGCCGCTAAATCGGCGCAATTCCCGCTGCATACCTGGCTACCCGATGCCATGGAAGGGCCAACTTCCGTATCGGCATTGATCCATGCAGCTACCATGGTGGCAGCAGGGGTATTTTTATTGGGCCGGGTGTACCCCATGTTTAACCAAACAGAGTTAACCATATTAGCTTCCATCGGCTGTTTTACCGCATTTATGGCGGCCACCGTCGCGCTCACGCAAACGGATTTAAAACGGATATTAGCTTACTCCACCATATCGCAATTGGGCTATATGATTATGGCTATGGGTATCGGCGCATATTCATCCTCGTTGTTCCATTTGATAACACATGCCTTTTTTAAATGCCTGCTGTTTTTGGTGGCTGGAATAGTTATTCATCAAATGCAGCATATCAAAGATGATAACCAGTTGGATATCGACCCGCAGAACATCATGCACATGGGCGGCTTGCGCAAAAAAATGCCGCTTACATTTATTACGGCTTTAATAGGCAGTTTAGCCCTTATTGGTCTGCCGTTCACCTCCGGTTATTTATCAAAGGATGGTATATTGATACAGGCTTTTGAATGGGCGAAAGCTGGCGGCGGCCTGTATATGCTGATGCCATTAACCGCCGTTATTACTACATTGCTAACCGCTTTTTACGTAACCCGATTAATAGTAAAAGTTTTCTTTGGTGATTTACGGCTGCTGCAGACCTATCCATCCATTAAATTACACATAACCGATGGTGGCTGGCCCTATAAATTGCCATTGGTATTGTTGGCAGCTTGCAGCTTATTCCCCTTGTTTTCAGCTAATCCGTTTAGCTACGTGCAATCATGGGTGTATAGTGGCCTAATACCCACGCCAGGTGCAGCTGCCGAAAGCATTTATCATACGCTGGTGCCAATAGTAGTTTCAGCGCTCAGCTTGGCTGTACTTTATTGGGCCTATACCATTTACAGCCAGCAAGCGCCAAATCCTTTTTCGCAAACAGGTTGGTTGTACCGTTTATCGGCCAATCAATGGTATATTGATGATTTTTATCACAAAATTATCATCAAACCTATATTGGTATTAAGTATGAGCGTTTTTTGGGTAGACAGAAGGGTAATCGACGGCTTTATCCACCTATTCGCAAAAATAGTTTTCGCGCTGGCCAAACTCGCCAACTGGACAGATCATTATATTGTTGACGGCTTTTTAAATTTAATTGTTTCACTCGTTAATTTAATTGGCAATTTTGCACGCCGGTTTCAGGCGGGCAAAGTGCAGTACTATTTATTGAGTATGCTGATTGTTATATTAGCGCTGTTTATGGTTTTTATTTTCAGATACGGGACTAACCTCTAATCACCAATTTCTTAAAAAAGAATGCACATACTAACCCTCCTCATATTTACCCCCATCCTGTTCGGTTTCATCATTTTGATGACGCCATCGCGCTGGCGCGTTAGCTTCAAATATATTACGCTGCTGGCTACCTTAGTACAATTGGGTATGAGCGTTTGGATATACCTCAATTTTAAAAACGGGGTAGACTTTGGCGGTATCAATCACGAAAGTCAGTTTCAGTTTTTACAAAAGCTGCCCTGGATAAACCTGGACTTAGGCACCATGGGTAAAATGCAGATTGACTATTTTGTTGGCATCGATGGCATGTCTATCGCCTTGTTGGTGATGTCGTCGTTTGTGATGGTGATTGCGGCTTTGGCCTCATGGGAGATAAAAAGTAATTTAAAAGGCTTTTTTGTGCTGTTCCTTATTTTGGATATGGCTGTGATGGGCGTGTTCTGTTCGCTCGATTTTTTCCTGTTTTATATTTTTTACGAGTTGATGTTACTGCCACTCTATTTTTTAATAGGCATGTGGGGCGGCGCCAGGCGCGAATATGCGGCCATCAAATTTTTCCTGTACACCCTGTTTGGCTCCGTATTTATGTTATTGGTGATGATCGGTCTTTACCTTTCTGTTACTGACCCTGCAACAGGTAACCATACCTTTAACATGGTGCAAATGATGAACCCGGCAAACTATGCGCCTGGTTCGGTATTTTCTACGCTAAGCCATCATACTATTTTTGGTGTCCCGGCGCGCACCATAGGTTTTATTGTTTTGTTTGTTGCTTTCGCGATAAAAGTACCGGTGGTGCCCTTGCACACCTGGTTGCCCGATGCACACGTGGAAGCGCCAACACCTGTGTCTATTATCCTTGCTGGGATATTGTTAAAAATCGGTGGCTACGGCATCCTTCGGGTTTGTATCAGTATATTCCCTGATATTGCTGCCTCCGGCGCGTATTGGCTGGGCCTCATCGGCGTGTTATCCATTTTATATGGTGCTTTCAATGCATTGGCTCAAAAAGATTTAAAACGAATGATTGCTTATTCATCCGTATCGCACATGGGTTTTGTATTGCTGGGTATTGCATCGCATACCGCCGAGGGCATTAGCGGTGCGGTAATGCAAATGGTGAGTCACGGCTTTTTATCAACCATGCTGTTCTTTTTAGCCGGCGTAATTTATAACCGGGTACATGACCGGGGCATTCGCCATTTCCGGGGACTGGCCAATGTTATGCCTAAATATACCGCTTTTGTTATGGTTGCCTTTTTTGCATCCTTAGGTTTGCCCGGTTTTTCAGCCTTTATAGGCGAGGCATTTTCGCTCACAGGCGCTTTTAAATCACCATCAACCAACGGCTTGCTGCCCTATTGGATGGCCGCCTGTGGTTCGCTGGGTATATTGCTGGGCGCGGCCTACTTTTTATGGACGCTGCAGCGGATGTTTTTTGGTACCCCCAATTTTAAAGGCGGTGCAGTTTGGCAAACAGCATTAACAGACTTAAATTTCAGAGAGAGAATAACACTACTCCCTTTAGCGTTGTTAGTGTTGGCACTGGGCTTAATGCCATCGCTGGTGTTCGGTAAAATAAATGATTCGGTGTTGGCTTTGGTTCAGTTTTTACAACCTAAATAAATCACAATGACCTTACGTAGGGCAAAATTTACGGCAAACAACAAAAATAAGCTCATTAGTGGTTACAAAGCAACCATTAAAATGGTAGTTGCCCTTATGGAAACACCACAGTCCACCAAAGAGCTTGTTGTTTTTTCCGGCTTAATCGACGATTTAATAATAACCACCCTGAGGTTAA
>JABDBM010000062.1 GCA_013288685.1 Bacteroidota bacterium
GTAGTGCTTATCCCAATTTCCTCAGCATAATCGCCGGCGAGCATTTTTAAGCCAATAAAGGTTAATAATGCGGCAAGACCTATTTTTAAATAATGGAACTTATCAATAATATTCACCAGCAAAAAGAACATGGACCGTAGCCCGAGAATGGCAAATATATTAGAGAAAAATACGATATAAGGATCTTTGGTGACCGAAAAAATAGCAGGAATAGAATCCACCGCGAAAACCAGGTCGGTTACCTCAATAATGAGCAGCACTAAAAACAAAGGGGTAATTAGCTTTTTGCGATCAATTTTTACAAAAAACTTATTGCCTTCAAATTTGGGATGTACGGCAAAGTATTTGGAGGCTAACTTTACTATTTTATGATTTTCGGGATCAATTTCATCTTCCTTATTTCGGTTAATGTACATGGTAACGCCTGTATACACCAGGAAGGCGCCGAATAAATACAAGATCCAATGAAAGCGGGTAATTAAGGTTGAACCAAGGAATATGAAGCTAAATCGCATTAATACTGCGCCGATAATACCCCAAAACAACACTTTGTGATAATGCCTTTTGCTGACAGCAAAGGCTGTAAAAATGAGTACGATAACAAATATATTATCAACCGACAAGGCATATTCAACTACGTAACCGGTAATAAACTCCAAACCCAGGGTTTTGCGGTATTGCGTTAACCCGCCCTGCAAATCGTTAGCGTTAACGGTAAGGTGATGCTGATGTTCGTCGTTTACATGTTGTAAGGCCGCTACGCTGTTAATATTGTGCAACAGTTGCCCGTAATTTAAAATAAGCGCGTAAAAACAAAGCGCCAGCGTTACCCAAACCAGGCTCATAATGGCGGCTTGTTTGGTGCTTACCGCTTTATCGGGATTGGTAAATAAACCCAAATCGAGCGCAAGCATTAAAAAAATGAAGACAATAAATCCCGATATGAAAATAAATTCGTTGCTCATTAATTATTTATTACGTTCGGTAGTGTAACGCACCAGTTGCTCCAAACCTTTTCGTGATTCACCATCGGGGAAGGTGTTCAGGATGGCAAAGGCTTCATCCTGGTATTTTTTCATTTGAGTTTCGGCATATTGCAGTCCGCCCGTATCCTGTACAAATTTAATGATTTGGGCAATCTTTTTGGGGTCGTCGTTGTGGTTTTTTACAAGGTGGATCATTTCCTTTTTCACCTTCGAATTGCTGTTGTTGAGGGAATAAATCAGCGGAAGGGTAACCTTTTTTTCCTTGATATCAATACCCAAGGGCTTGCCTACATCGTCGGTGCCAAAATCAAACATATCGTCTTTTATCTGGAATGCGATACCTATTTTTTCGCCAAAAAGGCGCATTTTCTCTATCGTTTCATCATCGGCACCGGCTGATGCAGCGCCGCATTCGCAGCATGACGCTATCAGCGAGGCAGTTTTCTGTCTTATCACTTCGTAATAAACCGGCTCATCAATATCCATCTTGCGCACTTTCTCCACCTGTAGCAATTCTCCTTCTATCATCTGCCTCATGGCTTCGGATACTATTTTCAGGAAACGGAAATCATCATGCTTAATGGATAATAACAAACCTTTCGATAACAGGAAGTCGCCCACCAAAACTGCAATCTTATTTTTCCATAAAGCGTTGATGGAGAAAAAACTACGGCGCTGATAGGAGTTATCAACCACATCATCATGAATAAGAGTTGCGGTATGCAGTAGTTCTACCAATGCGGCTCCGCGATGTGTTGATTCATTAATGCCCCCGCAAATACTGGCCGAAAAAAATACGAACATGGGCCTCATTTGCTTGCCTTTGCGCTTAACAATATAGTGGGTAATACGATCAAGCAGCGGTACTGAGCTTTGCATGGAAGTTTTAAACTTGCCTTCAAAATCATCAATATCGGCAGCAATAGGTTTTTTAATCTCGTTGATGCTTAGCATTGAAACAAAACACGCTTTTTTATCTATAAAAATTGCCTTTTTGACAACCTGCACAAACATAGTGAATTTTTTATTCCTTCATGGTTCATAGTTGCTTTAGTTCATAGTTCATGGTTCATAGTTCATAGCCGAAAGGTTGCTTTGCTATGATCCATGAACTATTTCCCTAACAGAAAACTGTCTTACCATGAACGATGAACCATGATCCATAAACTACTCGCCAAACTATATTTCACTATCAAATTAAACCAAAGAACAAAAATTCGCTCTATTACTATATAACAACATAAATAAGAAACATTATGAAAATTAAAATATTTGGAGGTTTATTGATCGCAGCATTAGCTATCACCTCAATTGCAGACGCACAATCACGTACACCGGTTATCGATCGCCGTGAACACCGCCAGGAACGCAGAATTAACGACGGTGTGCGCACCCACGAACTTAGCCGTGGCGAAGCACGCAACCTGCGTGGCGACGAACGAAGATTAAACCGCGACCGCCGCATGGCAATGGCCGACGGCCATGTTGATCGCCGCGAACGCGCCTATTTGCGTCACGAAGAAAACCGGAATAGCCGCGCTATTTATCGCGAAAAGCATAACGGCCATTACAGATAATAGTTTTTAAATACAAATTGAGTTTTCATGTAAGCGTTCGGGTGTTTTTACCCGGACGCTTTTTTTATTGGTGCGAATGCGATATTATTTTACCTTTGCAATCCCGTTTCAAAAAGGTTGTAGCGGTTTTAAGGGTTGTAGTGGTTAAAAGGGTTAAAAATAAAGCGCTTCCAACCATTTTTAACATTTAAAACTTTTTTAACTTTTAAAAACTAACAAAAAGGAGAGGTGTCTGAGTGGTCGAAAGAGCACGCCTGGAAAGTGTGTATACGCCAAAAGTGTATCGAGGGTTCGAATCCCTCCCTCTCCGCCGGGTTATTTTCAGGAGAGGTGTCAGAGTGATCGAATGTGCCTGATTCGAAATCAGGTGTACTTTAACCGGTACCGGGGGTTTGAATCCCTCCCTCTCCGCAAAACAAAAAGTCCTGCCGGTTGCAGGATTTTTTGTTATCTGTTTAATTATCAACCGGAGAGGTGTCAGAGTGATCGAATGTGCCTGATTCGAAATCAGGTGTACTTTAACCGGTACCGGGGGTTTGAATCCCTCCCTCTCCGCTTTCCGTGGCCGGAGTGCCATAAATTTAAGGCCCTGTAAATGAAAATTTACAGGGCTTTTGTTATTTGTACGCGCAACCTTGGCGTAGTCCGTTTGCTTTTAATGACCGCAATCACTTCTTAAATTGCTGATAATCATTATATATTTAATTTTATTAAAGGATTTTTGTGATAACTCAAAAATGTGTTTTAACAAAAATTAATACCATGAAAAAGCTTCATTTATTTCTATTTATACTAACAATAACAACAGTTGTTGCGGTTAGCGCCTCGGGACAGGTAAAAAAAGATACGGCCCGGAAAATTGTCATTAATGCCAAGGGCGGTATGTACGATCACGACGGTACAAAACTTGGCTATATTGATAAGAATGATATTGTGAGGAACAATCAGGGGCAAAAGCTCTATTTTATCGATAAAGATGGAAATGTAATTAGTGCTGACGGCAAAAAGTTGGGGAAAGCTAAAAAAAACGGCAACTATTACAACAATAATGGAGAGGTTGTACTTCAGTTGAAAAACCCCGATGCAGAAAAATGTGAGGTTTTAGACCCGCAAGGACATAGCCAGGGTTATGTTCACAGAAACTATAAACTCCATGCCTGCGCCGCCCATTGCTACTGGTTAGAGCAGGCAAAGTTGAAAAAGGAGAAGGCTGAAAAGGAGAAACCCAAAACAACATAACCTTATGGTAAAGTAGTGAGCAAACCAGCTCGCTACTTTATGTGCAAACAGCGAGGACTAATTATCTGATCAACGCTACAAAGCCAGATGATGGCCGTGTGCCATCATTAAGGTTTATAACATAATAGTAGGTGCCCGCAGGCAAACGGCTGCCCTTGAGGGTTCCGTCCCAGGCGTTATAATACCCTGTTGAGCTAAATACTTCAGCTCCCCAGCGATCAAATATTCGCACTACGCAATTGGGATAATCTTTTAAATTTTGGATATTCCAGGTGTCATTAACCCCATCGCCGTTGGGGGTAAAAGTGTTCGGGATGGTTATCCCGTCAAAAACATTTACCGTTACTGAATCTGTAGCCATACAACCTTCCGCTGTTTGTACAGTTATGGTATAGAGGGTTGTCAACTCGGGGCTGGTCCTGGGGTTTAAGATCTTATTATTATCTAACCCTGTAGGCGGACTCCATGTTATATCGGCAATATCTCCCGACATTGTTGCTGTTAATGCCACGCTATTACCTTTTTTAATGGTTTTATTTCCGCCTGCCTTTACAACCGGTAATGGAAAAATATTCGCAATAATGCTGTTGCTTGTTGTGTTGGAAGGCGTAGCGCAAGCCAAACTACTCGTCATCACACAACTCACCACATCGCCATTGGCTGGCGTATTGCTGAATGTTGCACTGTTTGTACCTATGTTGCTGCCATTGAGCAGCCACTGATAAACCGGTGAGCTGCCGCCATTGGTGGGCGTTGCCGTAAAAATTACGGGGGTACCGGCGCAAACGTTGTTTGCTGATATATTTATGCTTACCGCGGGTGCTGCCTGTGTATTAACGATCATGGTAACACTGTTACTTGTTGCATCGGGTATGGTTAAACAAGTGGCGTTGCTGGTAACCCGGCAACTAATTACATCGCCGTTAGCAAGCGTGCTGCTGGCAAAGGTTGGACTGTTTATCCCGGCGCTATTACCATTAAGCATCCATTGATAAACCGGAGTATTCCCTCCGTTAGTTGGGGTTGCCGTGAAAGTGACATTGGTACCGGGGCAAATATTATTTTGCGATAACGCTATGCTAACCTCTGGGGTTAAATTAGTACCAATGTCCATCGTTATGCTGTTACTTGTTGTGTTGGTTGGTGTAGCGCAAGCCTCATTGCTTGTCATTAGGCACGTCACTACATCGCCATTGGCTAAATTATTGGCGCTGAATGTGGAACTGTTGGATCCTACATTGTTACCGTTTACAAGCCATTGATAAGCCGGAGTGGCACCTCCGTTAACCGGCGTGGCGGTAAATGTAACTGGTATGCCGGCGCAAACGCTATTTTGCGATGCTGCGACAGTGATTGATGGAATTGGAACAGCAGTAACATTCATGGTAATGCGGTTGCCGGTTGCGTTTGGAGGTATCACGCACGCATTGCTGCTCGTCATCACACAGCTCACTACATCGCCGTTGGCAAGCGTGCTGCTGCTGAATGTTGCACTGTTTGTGCCTGCGTTGCTGCCGTTAACCGTCCATTGATAAACCGGCGAACTGCCACCGTTGGTTGGTATGGCCGTGAAAGTAACAGGCGTGCCTGCGCATATATTATTAGCAGATGCCGATATGATTAATGATGATGTTGAAACCGGGTTAACCGTTCCGCTTACTGCTACGGTTTGGCTTGGGGCGCCAGGCGATGTTAGCGTTACATTACCGGAAATGCCACCGGTTGATGCATTGGCCGTCGACCGCACATATACCACGGTATTGTTTACAGCACCCGAGGTTTGAGGTATGGTGATACTACCGCCATACCCGCTGCCCGCCGCAAGCGACACCTCGAAATTCACTGGGGCTGTTGCTGTGATATCAGCTGATAAACCACTGCCCGAAACCGTAAACTGTTGGATATTTGGGCTGGCCGATGCCACACCGGTGCAGGCTGTGATTGTGCCGGTTGCCACGGTGGTTGCAATTATGGTTGGTGGCCCAGGATTGACGGTGATGGTAAACGACGTCGGTACACCTGTACAATTTGTGCCTGCTGTGATAAAATTACCTACAGAATGCGGGTATTGACCAACGTTAACCGTATTAGTAACTTTATTTGTAGCGATGCTGATGATTGAAACAGAATTTGATTCAACATTTGCTACATAAACGCTGCTGCCATCAGGTGTTACAGCTATCCCTTCGGGCGATGTGCCCACCGGGATAGTTGCTACAACAGTATTATTTCCGGTATTAATGACCGAAACAAGGTTATTAGATTCATTTGTTACGTAAACGCGGCTGCCATCAGGACTAACTGCGCAACCTATTGCGGCGTAGCCTAAGGGAATGGTGGCTATTAACGTGTTAGTCAACGAATTGATCACAAGTAAATTATTATTACTACCACCGGTTACATATACCCTGTCGCCAGTCGGGCTTGTAGCTATATCAAACACACCGCTCATGCCGCCGACAGTGATGTTATTTAAAACGGCATTAGTTGCCGTGTTCACAATTATCACTTCATTTGATGCGGGATCAGTTACATACAGCCATTTGCCATCCTGACTTATACTCATTGCATTCAGTTGCCCCCCATCCAATAAAATCGAGCCAGTTACACTATGACTTCCTGTACTTATGACAGCCAACCAACCAAAGCTTGCAATTGCAACATAAACATTTTTGCCGTCCGGGCTGACGGTAATGCCAGTAGGTCTATCACCGACTGGTATTGTGGCTATAACGGTATTCGTTGTTGTATTTATAACTGATACCGTCCCTGCAAAAAGATTTGCTATGTAAACCTCGCTTCCATCAGGCGTTACTGCCACATAATAAGGTTCTGTTCCCACAGGTATTGTGGCTTCAACGGTATGAGTTGCAGTATTAATCACAGATACGTCTTTTGAGATTGCGTTAGGCACATAAGCA
Source organism: Bacteroidota bacterium (assembly GCA_013288685.1). Lineage (GTDB taxonomy): Bacteria > Bacteroidota > Bacteroidia > Sphingobacteriales > Sphingobacteriaceae > Mucilaginibacter. The sequence goes on from JABDBM010000062.1 coordinate 6,724, forward strand.
TACCCTGGCGACGCAGGAGTTACCGTGATTTTAGCTACCACGGGGCTGTTTCCATTATTTATAGCGGTAAACGAGCCAATATTACCGCTCCCGCTTGCGGCCAAACCTATGCCTGGTGCATCATTAACCCAGGTAAATGTGCCACCGGTACCTGTAAAATTAACAGCTGCTGCAGCTGCGCCATCATTTACCGTTTGATTAGCAACCGCATTTATCGTTGGCAGTGCATTTACGGTGCCCGTTACAGCCACTGTTTGGTTGCCTGCCCCCGCTGATGTGAGTGTTATATTGCCGGATATACTGCCAGCCGGCGCACCTGCAGCCGACCGCACATAAACCACCGTACTGTTTACGGCACCCGAAGTTTGAGGGATATTAACGCTGCTTCCATATCCGCTGCCGGCAGCGAGCGATATCTCAAATCCGCCTCCGGGCGGAGCAGCCGCTGTGATATTTCCTATTAACCCGCTGCCCAAAACAGTAAACTGCTGGATATTGGGGCTGGCCGAAGCTGTGCCAGCACATGCGGTGATTGTGCCGGTTGCTGCGCTGGCTGTGATGGTTGGTATTGTTGGGTTTACGGTGATCGTGAATGTTGTTGGCAAACCACTACAGGTGCCCGGCGTAATAAAATTGCCTACCGAATAGGGTGCCTGGCCTGTTGATACGGTGGTGGTTGTAGTATTGGTTGCAGTATTAATTACCGAAATGCTGTTTCCGCCTCCGTTTACCACATAAACAATGCTGCCATCCCAATTGATGGATATGCCGGTCGGCTCGGAACCTACCCTCACGATCGAAATAACTGTATTTGTGGCCGCATCTATTACTGATACGCTCGCAGCGGTATTATTTGCAACATACACCCTGCTGCCATCAGGGCTCACCACAACGCCATAAGGATACGAGCCTACTGCAACCGTTGCTATTACCGTATTTGTTGCCGTATTAATTACCGATATATTACCCGAATCGGCATTAGTTATGTATAGTCGGCTACCATCAGGGCTTACCGCCGCACAATTTGGTGCTAAACCTACCGCAATGGTTGCTATGATGGTATTGCTGGCGGTATTAACTACCGAAATGGTATTTGAGGTAGAATTTCCCACATAAAGCGTACCGCCGTCGGGGCTTATGGCTAAAGCTCCGGTACCATTGGCAAGTACTATAGTCGATAGCACCGCACCCGTGGCCGCGTCAATTACCGCAACACTGTTTAACCTTGGATAGGCCACATACAGCTTACTGCCATCGGGACTTATCAATATACCCCAGGCGTATGTACCAATGTTTATTGTTGATATAACTGTATTGGTGGCGGTGTTTATCACCGAAATGGTGCCGTTACAAGTTATATACACCCGGCTTCCATCAGGGCTTGACGCTACCCCAATGGGTGCCGCGCCAACAGGTATTGTTGTGACTGGCGCGTTAGTGGCGGTATTGATTACCGTAACGTCATTGCTGCCCGAGTTGGGTATATAAGCAATCCCCGAATTTCTTGGCGTAACTGTAATTTTAGCCACAACCGGGCTGTTCCCATTATTTACTGCGGTAAACGATGCAATATTACCACCGCCGCTTGCCGCCAAACCTATCCCCGGCCTATCATTAACCCAGTTAAAAGTATTACCAGTTCCGGCAAAATTAACCGCTGTTGTAGCTGTGCCGCTAAGTACCGTTTGATTAGCAACGGCATTTACCGTTGGCAGTGCATTTACGGTGCCCGTTACAGCCACTGTTTGGTTGCCTGCCCCCGCTGATGTTAATGTTATATTGCCGGATATACTGCCAGCCAGCGCACCTGCAGCCGACCGCACATAAACTACCGTACTGTTTACGGCACCCGAAGTTTGAGGGATAGTAACGCTGCTTCCATAGCCGCTGCCCGCCGCGAGCGATACTTCAAAACCTGCCGGGGCCGTTGCTGTAACATTTGCCGTTAAACCATTACCCGATACGGTAAACTGCTGTACGTTTGGGCTAACCGAAGCTGTGCCGACGCAGGCAGAAATAGCGCCGGTTGCTGTACCTGCTGTAATGGTTGGCCCCAATGATGGCGTTGGGTTTACGGTAATGGTATATTTAACCAGTGCGGTGCAATTCATGCCTGCCGTAAAAAAGTTACCAAACGAATATGGCTCGGAACCGACTGGAATATTGGTTAGTATAGCATAAGTTGCCACATCAACAACCGATACGGTATTTGAGCCGGCATTGCCAACATATATCTGGCTACCATCCGGTCGTACGGATATCCCCCAGGGGTGTATGCCAACAGGAATGGTTTTGATAACCGTATTAGTTACAGTGCTGATTACAGATATATCATTTGAAAGTTCATTGGCTATATACACCAAGCTACCATCCGGGCTCATTGATCCCCCTCCGGGGTTCGAGCCCACCTGGATGGTTGCAACCACAGTATTTGTTGCTGTGCTTATCACATCAACGTTATTGGAACTATAATTGGCCTCATAAACCATGCTGCCATCGGGCGTAATTAATATGCCCTGTGGCAACTGCCCCACCGGGATGGTTGCCACTACGTTGTGGGTAGAGGTGTTTATTACCAGTATGCTGCTATGGTTATTTACATAAATAAGGCTGCCATCGGGGCTTACCGCTAATGCATTGGGGTTCGTGCCAGCCGGTATCCTATCTATTATCGTATTTGTTGTGGCATCAATTACGTCAATCTCGTTGTCGTCGCCATCGGCCACATAAATTTTACTGCCATCCGGCCCTACCGTTACCGACCACGGCGTTGTGCCAACAGAAATAGTTTTTATAACAGCATTAGTTAACGTGCTGATTACCGAAATCGTGGCCGAACCGTTATTTACGATATAAACCTCGTTATAATTAGGATCGACAGCAACACTGTTGGGCTTTTGGTTTACGGCAATGGTAGCTACCACGGCGCTGGTAGCTATGTCGACAACTGAAACATTATTAGACCCCGCGTTTACAATATAAGCGAAGCCAGTGCCAACCGGCGTACCCGTAATGGTAGCAATAACCGGGCTGTTCCCTGTATTTACAGCGGCAAATGAGGCAATATTACCCGTGCCGCTTGCGGCTAAGCCGATGCTGGTATTATTGTTAGTCCAGGTATAAACGCAAGAGCCCGTGGGAAAGTTAATCGGACTCGTACTTGCGCCGTTTAATACAGCTTGCTGCGCACACGCTTTATTGAACGAAAAGAAAAAAAACAGTATGGAAAATAAAACGAGTAAATATTTTTTCATGCGATAGGGTCAACTGACGGCTATTTAGTCGTAAAGTAAGCAAATATTAATTAGAAAATTGAAATGCTTATAAAACCGTACGGTAAAGGCCTTAGTTTTTCGGGTGGAACGATTGGCATTGCCCCCATCCGCTTGTTGTATGGATAACGCCCTGTTTACATCGTTATTGCGCACAAAAAAATATAGTAACAAAACAGCGTTTTGGCGCACAATAGCTTATACTTTTGGCTTTGCATTCCTAAAAAACTACTGGTATGGCAACGGAAAACAAAGGCAAAGCAGCAAAAAAAAGACGATATATACTTGATTTTCAAGAGATAGACGGTTCAACATTGACACTTACCGGAGGTAAGGGTGCTAATCTTGGCGAGTTGTCAGCAATCAAGGGGATACAAGTGCCTCAGGGTTTTTGCATTACCACCGCAGCCTATAGAAAAATAATCGAAAATAACCGGGAACTTAACGGCTTGCTGGATGAATTAGCGCATTTTAATGCAGAAGAGCGGAAAAAAATCAGCGAAATCAGTGCAAAAATCCGCAGGGCTATTGAGCGCATCCCCATTCCTGGTGATATTACAGAAGAGATTGCAGGTTATCTAAACATTTTTGGTAAAAATGACGCCTTTGCGGTGCGGTCGAGCGCCACGGCAGAGGACCTGCCTGCGGCTTCATTCGCAGGCCAGCAGGATACGTATTTGAACATTATTGGCATGGAGGCTATCCTGACCCATATCAGCAAGTGCTGGGCATCTTTGTTTACAGATCGGGCAGTAATCTACCGGATACAAAATGGCTTCGGCCACCGTGCGGTCCGGCTATCTGTAGTAATACAGCAAATGGTATTTCCGCAGGTGGCTGGGATTTTGTTTACAGCCGATCCGTTCACCGGTAACAGGAAAGTATTATCCATTGATGCCGGTTTCGGGCTTGGCGAGGCCATGGTCTCGGGGCTGGTGAATGCCGATAGCTATAAAGTGTGCAACGGTAAGATTATTGATAAGAGGATATCCGCCAAAAAACTGGCTATTTACGCCTTAAAAGACGGCGGCACAAAGGAACAGGCGATTGACCTTGATATGCAGCATAAGCAAGCGCTAACGGATGACCAGATTGTAGCGCTTAACCGCATTGGCAGAACAATTGAAGAACATTTTGGCCACCCCCAGGATATTGAATGGTGTTTGGCCGATGACACATCCGATAGCTATCGGATTTATATTGTCCAGAGCCGGCCAATCACTACGTTGTTCCCGGTACCTGAAACAAATGATCAGGAAAATCATGTTTTTATATCTGTTGGCCATCAACAAATGATGACCGATGCCATGAAACCATTGGGGATATCATTATGGCAGTTAACAGCTTTCCGGCCCATGTTTAAAGCTGGCGGAAGGTTGTTTGTTGATGTTACACCCCAGCTGGCTTCGCCCGCCGGCAAAAAAATGCTCATAGATTTGATGGGTGAACATGACCCGCTCATAAAAGACGCACTTATAACCATTACAGAGCGGGAAGATTTTATAAAATTGTTACCGAACGAAAATGAAGATTTGGGCCGCGTTAAAAGCAGTGCAGGTAAATCAGCGTCTGATATCCTGGCACAAATCGATCCCAATAGCTATCGGGACGATGCGGCAATTGTTGCTGATTTGATTAAGGGTAGTGAAACATCGGTAGCAGCGTTAAAACAAAACATTCAAACGAAATCAGGACCGGATCTGTTTGATTTTATCCTGGACGATATGCAGCACTTTAGGAAGAGTTTGATTGAATCGCAAAACATGGCGGCAATCATGGCTGCTGTAGATGCTACAACATGGCTCAATGAAAACATGATGAAGTGGTTAGGCGAAAAAAACGTGGCCGGCACGCTTTCTCAATCTGCACCCCATAATATTACTTCGGAAATGGGCCTGGAGTTATTGGATGTTGCTGATGTGATACGACCATACCCGGAATTAATTGCGTATTTACAACATGTAAAAGACGATGACTTTTTGGATGAGATGGTTAAGTTGGACGGTGGCCTGGAAACCCGGAATGCAATATGTGCTTACCTGAACAAATACGGAATGCGGTGTGCCGGTGAGATAGATATTACTAAAACACGATGGGGCGAAAAGCCACTAACCCTTCTCCCCATGATTCTCAATAATATTAAAAACCTTGAGCCCAATGCAGGCAAGCGAAAATTTGAGCAGGGCCGACAGGACGCATTGAGAAAAGAACAAGAGTTATTGGATCAGTTAAGCCGGTTGCCTGACGGTGAGCAAAAAGCCCGGGAAACAAAACAAATGATCAGCCTGCTACGCAATTTTGTCGGTTATCGCGAATATCCAAAATACGGTATAGTTAATCGCCTGTTTGTTTTAAAGCAGGCTTTACTTAAAGAAGCTCAAAAACTTGTACAGCTCAACGTTATTCGTCAAAAAGAAGACGTCTACTATCTCACTTTTGAAGAGCTTCGCGAAGCGGTGCGTACAAACAAACTGGATTACCGGGTAATAGGCAACCGGAAGGACGGACACAATTTTTTCAAAAAACTCACTCCGCCGCGTGTTATTACGTCCGACGGTGAAATCATAGCAGGTAAGTACAAACAGGAAAATCTTCCCGCCGGGGCCATAACAGGTTTGGCTGTTTCAACCGGAATAATAGTTGGACGGGCGCGTGTCATTCTAAACATGGAGGATGCTGACCTCGAAGACGGAGATATTTTAGTCACTACATTTACCGACCCCAGTTGGACACCGCTGTTTGTATCTATAAAAGGCCTGGTTACCGAAGTTGGGGGATTGATGACACATGGTGCTGTTATAGCCCGTGAATATGGTTTACCGGCAGTTGTAGGGGTAGAACACGCAACCCGGCTGATAAACGACGGCCAGCGGATACGACTGAATGGGACGGACGGATATGTAGAAATACTATAGTGAAGCAGCCGGATGATGCCTATCAATTTGTAAACTGATTTTAATCATTTTATAAGGAAACATTCTTCATGATCTTTACGGCGAATAAGCTTTTATACTGTATTGCTTATTGACTGAATCACATTAAATTATTTTTTTATGAAAAAGATCAGTGTAGCCTTCAATGGATTGAATTTTTCTGACGGGACCTTGAAATATGCTATTGAATTGGCGGTCAGTGCTAAGGCCTTATTATCCGGCGTTTTTCTTGATGATTTTTTTTACCATAAACAGCCGGCGCTTGAAATGCTCGACAATTTGGGTATCCAGGGGGTTGATCTTGTGCAGTTGCAACAACAGGACGACCATATCCGAAAGGAATCGATAAAAAATTTCGACTCGGCTTGCAGAGAAAAGGGTATCAATTATGTTATTCATCACGACAAAAGTTTTGCCTTGGATGATTTAATAAAAGAAAGCATCTACAGCGACCTGCTGGTTATAGGCGCAGGAGAAACCTTTAATCATTACGAGGAAGTTATGCCGTCGGCATTTATCCGTAATTTGTTGGCATCGGTACACTGCCCTGTCATGGTTGTTCCCGCCAAATATCAGCAACCCGAAAATATTGTATTGCTGTACGACGGCAAACTACCCTCAGTTTTTGCTATAAAAATGTTTGATTGCGTGATGCCCTGGATAAAGGAAGCAACAACGGAAGTACTTTCTGTAAGAGGCATAAAGGACCAGCTGGAATTACATGAGGACTTATTAGTGAGAGAATTTATAACCTGCCATTACCCACGGGCTAAATATACTGTGCTACGCGGCGACCCTGAAGAGCAAATTCCGGCATACATTAAAAAGTTAGTACCACAAAGTATTATTGTGGCAGGGGCGTACCAGCGAAGTACGGTATCCAGATGGCTTAAAACCAGCATGGCCGATATATTAATAAATGAGCTAACAATGCCGGTGTTTATTGCCCATCAAAAATAATTCGTGTCGGCGCACTAATGCTGCAAATCAAAACGCCGAAGGGTTCCACCTTCGGCGTTTTAATATTAAACTTACCGGTTCCCAAAAAAATCAGGATCAATCAGGCATGTGTAAAGCCTGTTTCGCCCAGTTGTAATTTTTAAAATTAGTCACGTTTACCGTGTGTACGCCGCCAGGAATAATTACATACCTGAAACTATGTGCGTTTGATATACTGCCGTATACATTATTATTATTACACATATCGATTTGAACATTACCCAAAGTAATCAGCGCCGACCAGGTATCAATTTCTGGCGTAGTACCCGACAAGTAATTAATTACTATCGGCATACCGCTCACCTGGGCAGTCGGCCAAATTACCGGGTTATACCCATCCAGTTTACCGTATACTATAACGGTACCGTTGTCAATAATATCCTGGGTAATTTTTGACGCGGCTATGTCCGCTTGAAAATGGAATGTGCTGAAAATTGTCACTTTTGTATAAGTTGACGGTGTATACCAGTCGGAATAAATAACATTGGCAGTTCCGGGAGGACCCTGCGGGCCTTTCAGGTTAATTGGTGCCGGCCAGGCACCGCCTGCTTTAGGGCCATAAAACAAGTAATTAGTTGCGTCCAGGTAGTAATCGCCATCCGCGCCAAGCGTTGCTGAAGGTACCCCCGATCCGCTATAGATTTTAGAACCAGCCACGCCGTTAGCACCCGCTGCGCCGGTAGCACCTGTAGCACCTTTCAGGTTGGTAGGTGTTCCCCAGCCTGCGGCTGTTTTTGGGCCGTAAAAATCGCTGGTAGCAACATTAAGATAAAAATCGCCATTGTTGCCCAAAGTGGATGCGGGCGCAGTTGTGCCCGAATAAATTTTGGTTCCGTCGGCGCCTGTAGCGCCAACCGATCCCTGCGGACCTGTAGCGCCGGTAGCGCCTGTACTACCCTGCGGACCAACGGCGCCGTCTTTTCCGCACGATGCTGCAAACAGCATAACTACTGTTAGTAGCATCAATAAAGAGATAATTTTTTTCATAGATAAAATTGTTTAATAGGTTTTTAATTGCGGGAGTATTTACCGAGCCGGTAAACAATGGTAAATGATTCCCTTTTCCGCAAACAAAGTTGACCAACCAGCCAGGAAGTTCATAGAGCGGATCTACCTGACTTAACCAGTGATTTTGCGTGATTTTATCATCGTAAAATCTGCAATCAGCATCAGTATATTTACCTTTTATTAAAAAAAATTAATCGGGAGTTATCTCTTTACTCTTGAAAATATGGACAAAACAAAAAGTGTTTTACCTGTATTTTGACGATCAAAGTGTATGGTGGGAGAAAAAGGTGTTGGAGATCTGGCCCTTCGTGGCGGCAGCCAACGTCGCCCGGCATGTTATTTTATCTCAGCCATCCGACTTCAGACAGCGGAGACCCAACATGTTAATTGCGGATTTTGCCGATGGTTATTCTTCAAAACGAAACATAATATCTGTTCGTAAAACATATTTTACGCCTTTTTTTACCGGACTGCCTTCATGCTCTAAATTATGTAAGAAAATGAGTGCCGAACCCAGTTTGGGTTGAATAGTGAGGTTGGTGAAAATTGTTTCCCCTCCCTCGTAGCTTTCATTCAAATAGATCATGAATGTGTAATAGCTTGCTTCACCGTTGCTTCTGATGTAGCTTTGATCCCTGTGCCGCTTAAACTCCTGTCCGGGTTGATACTTGTAAAATCTAAATAGTTCGTTTAATCCAACAGCTTTACTATTGCCAATTTCTGTGGGGGCAAATGGCTTTAATTTTTGCCAAAGCAAATCAGCAAGTTCATTGTTTTTATAAATAACCCGGTTGTTGTTACGTACAGTTGTAACTACTTTTGGTCCGCTTTCCGTTTCAACAGTTGCAGGCTCATAACCTATAGCTTCACTTTTAGAAATAAAATCATTACACTCCTTTGATGTCCAAAAGTTGTTGATTGTGAAAATATTATTCGTCAGGATATGTTTTTGCATTATGGCTTTTAAATGGTGGTCTGCTGTTTAGGTTTTTTAGTCCGGAAAAGCGTTTGATCATTCAAATATAGCACAAACGGTTCCTGATTCCAATTTAGCAGCCTTGCTATCATTTTGGCACTCGCCCTGGCATCAGCCTTATCAGCAATCCCGGCAAAAACCGGTTCACAAAAAGGGCCAGTCTTTCTTCGGTGAACCTGCCGACATAAGATTCATAGGCTCCTTTTTTTATTGCTTTTATAATCTGTTCAGCGGCTTTTTCGGCAGGTAAGCCATTGTCGATTTCCTCGGAGGGTCCGCCGAATTTTTGGCCATCGCCCGTAAATGCCGATTGAAAAATGGGTGTACTGATGTAACCGGGTGTAAGGATGGTTACCTTAATGCCATCGTTACTTACTTCTGCCCGCAGGCAATCGAAATAGCCGTGCAGGGCGTGTTTTGCGGCCGCATAAGCCGCGCGCATTGGGGTGCCAATTTTGCCCATAACGCTACTGGTAACTACAAAATGACCACAACGGCGCGATATAAAATGTGGTAATAACGCTTTTGTAAGGATGATATAACTGAAATAATTAAGTTCCATCACCTGCCGGTGAACATCGATATTGGTTTCGATGACCAGCGAGCGTTGCGTAGCACCGCCGTTGTGTACCATGATATCTATCTGCCCGAAAAGGGCGATGGCAGCCGGCACTTTCGCTTCGAGGCTGGCAGCGTCAAGAAGGTCGATCGGGAGGATACGCACCTGGCCGGGATAGCTGCAATTGTTCTTTACCCGCTCCAGCTCCGCCTCCCGGCGGCTCGACAGGATAAGCCTTGCTCCTTGACCAGATAGTGCATAAGCCAGCGCCTCGCCGATGCCGGAAGACGCCCCGGTGATCCACACAACCTGATCTTTAAATGATTTTTTCATGGAATGCTTTTGGGCCGAATTTAATAAAACATCGGAATTAAAAATATTTAATAACGCGTGTGTGTGCCCGCCTGCAAAGCCCCTCTATAATAATGTAAACCTGCCGCATTGGCGAGTAATATCTTTAACTCCAAAGCGGCCAACAAATCAATAAATCAAATTTACCGGAATACGGTGACCAGTTAAAACCGGTCATTAAGCAAAATGTATGGTTTCGTTTGCATTGTATATGCAATCGATTGCATACTATAAAAGATTTGTTTGCATTTTACTAAATAATTATAAAACCAATTAAAAAACAATTCATGAAAAAAAACAATTTCCTGCCAAAAGCAGCCAGAATGGTTACTTTCGGCGCAGCAATGATTGCCGTTGTTGCCAGTTCAACCATTTTAACAGGGTGTAAAAAAGACAGCGCCCCCGAGCCTACGCCTGCTGCTGCCGAACCGACAGCAGCGGTAAACTTCAAAAACAATTTAAGTTCTACCGGTACAAGCGGCGGTTTTTACTGGCAATGCTATTTTACCAGCGGGTCGGCAACGCTAACCAATGGTTCAGCCGGAAATTTCGCAGTTAGCTACAACAATGTAGGGGATGTTGTGGCTGGTAAGGGTTACAGTACAGGGTCAAACGGAACCAGGGGTTATAATGTTGGCGCGCTTAGCGGGAGCTATAATTTTGTGGGTATTTACGGGTGGACAACCAGTCCGCTTATAGAATATTACGTGTGTGAGTTAGGCTCCGTTGTGGCCGGATCGCAAGTAAATACCGTGAGTAGCGATGGGCATACTTATAGTTTTTACAAGCATCAGCAGGTAAGTCAGCCTTCCATCCAGGGCACTGCAACCTTTTGGCAATATTTAGATAACTGGGGCGGTTCGTCAACCGGATCAAATCATACCATTACTATGGCCAACCACATCAGCAATTGGCAAAGTCATGGCGGCCAGGGTTTTGGCAGCTATAATTACCAGATATTGGCTTTAGAGGCTTACAATAACAAAAGCGGATATATAAACGCCACAGTTTGGTAGGCCTTTAGGCATTTAAAAGTATCAAATTTCTATGCCCCGGCGGGCTACCCAGGTAGCCCCGCTGGGGCATTAAAACCAATGGGCACACCGAGCCTCCCAAAGGGAAGTCGTTCTGACCCGACTTTAAAAAAACAATTCTATGAGGAAACTATACATTTTATTTTTAACCGCAATAATAACTGTTGCCAGTTCGTGTTCGCAAACGGCGCCCGCCAACCAAAAAGTGCCCGATAACCTTGTATTTGTTAAAGGCGGGAGCTTTATGAACACAAAATCCAAATATTACGGGCAAACTGGGGCCATACCTGATTTTTATGTCGGCAAATATGAGATAACGCAAAATGAATGGATTGCGCTAATGGGCAATAATCCCTCGAAATTTAAAGGTGGCAATTTACCGGTAGAAACAGTGAGCTGGTACGACTGTGTTACCTACTGTAATAAACGAAGTGTAAAAGAGGGTTTAAAGCCCTACTACAATATAAACAAGGGAAAAAAAGATCCAAACAACACAAACAATATCGATAGCATTAAATGGACTGTAAGCGCCAACCAGGATGCTAATGGCTACCGGCTACCTACCGAAGCGGAGTGGGAATATGCTGCAAGCGGAGGCCAGCTCAGCAAAAGTTATACCTACAGCGGCAGTAATAATGTGGATGAGGTAGCCTGGTATTGGCAAAACTCGGGCGATAAACACTTAAGCGGGGTTTGGTCGTGGGCAGTGTTACAGAAAAATAATAACACAACAAAACCTGTGGGCGGCAAAAAACCCAACGAGTTGGGGCTATACGATATGGCCGGCAATGTAAGAGAATGGTGCTGGGATTGGCGCGATAGTAATGGTGCCGATGACCCGCAGGGACGGGTTTGGCGGGGCGGGGGATGGTTGGGTGGCGACTTCTGCTGCTCATCGTCTTTCCGGGCCGGTTATGAAGCAAATGGTAAGGCTGCTGATCAGGGATTTAGGGTGTGGCGGGGTATATAACCAACAGGCCTCCCCCCTTTCGGCTACAACAACAATAGATTCGGCTACATCCGCTCGTTTTATACTGTGCAGCTTTGTACTAACAAAAAGCACAGAAAAAAAATGAAAATTATATTAACAGGTTCGTTAGGCCATATCGGTCTTCCATTAACAACAGCATTAGTGCAAAAAGGCCATGCGGTTACGGTAATCAGCAGCAATCCCGAAAAACAAACTGCAATCGAAACATTGGGCGCTGCCGCCGCAATAGGATCAATTGAAGATGTTGATTTTTTAACGGCTACCTTTACAGGCGCAGATGCGGTATATACTATGGTACCGCCTGCAAACTATTTTGATGCCAACTTTGATTTGATGGCCCATAGCCGCAAACTCGGCCATACCTTTGCCGATGCCATCAGTGCTTCGGGTGTAAAACGTGTGGTTCACCTTAGTAGTATTGGCGCGCATTTATCGGAGGGTTCGGGTCTTATTGTGGGTCATCACGAAATAGAGGCTATTCTGGACAAATTGGCTAATGTCGCCATCACTTTTATGCGCCCGGTAGGTTTTTATTACAATCTGTTTCGCTTTGTGCCGATGATAAAAAATACCGGCATAATAGCCTCAAACTATGGCGCCGACGACCATTTAATTTGGGTTTCTCCAATAGATATTGCCGCTGCCGTTGCCACCGAGCTGGAAACACCCCTTGCCGGCCGCAAAGTACAGTATGTGGCGAGTGACGAGCTCACCGGCCACGAAACCGCACGTATATTGGGCGGCGCTATTGGCAAACCTGATTTAAAATGGATCCTCATTTCTGATGAACAAACGCAAAGTGGCTTTGAAGCTGCCGGATTAAACTCCCAAATAGCTGCCGGGTTAGTAGAAATGTATGCGAGCCAGCATACCGGCCAACTAACAGAAGATTATTACCGCCACAAACCGGTTTTGGGAAAAGTAAAGACAACCGATTTCGCAAAAGAATTTGCAGCAGCATTTCAATAAATTTGATGATATTGTACTATGGCAACCACACAACCCATCCGCATTAAAACGATAACGGAATATCACCGGGTGATGGGGCTACCCAAGCCGGAGCATCCGCTAATCAGTGTGATAAACTTTGAATTGATTAAGCGTTTGCCCAACAACAAATCAAGGAGTTTAGTATTTGATTTCTATTCTATTTCGCTGAAACGGAATTTTAATGCAAAGATGAAATACGGCCAGCAGGAATATGATTTTGATGAAGGGATTATGTTTTTCATTTCGCCCGGGCAGGTTTTTTCTGTAATGGCTGAAGGCGAATTGCGGCATTCGGGCTGGATGCTAATTGTTCATCCCGATTTTTTATGGAATACGCCACTGGCCAAAATCATTAAGAAGTACGAGTATTTCAGCTACTCGGTACACGAGGCTCTGTTTCTGTCGGATAAGGAAGAAACAACGGTTATAACGATGATGCAAAATATGGAGCAGGAATACCGGTCGAACATTGATAAATTCAGCCAGGGTATTATTATTGCCCAGTTGGAGTTATTGCTCACTTATGCCGAAAGGTTTTATCACCGCCAGTTCATTACCCGGAAGATCACCAATCACCAAATACTGAGTCGTTTGGAAGATATTTTGGAAGCATATTTTAGCAGCGAATCCTTAGCAAAAAAAGGACTGCCGACAGTACAATACATTGCAGATACTTTAAATGTATCGGCCAATTATTTAAGTGCGTTGCTTAAAGTGCTTACCGGCCAAAGTACCCAACAACACATCCACGATAAATTGATTGAAAAGGCAAAAGAAAAATTAAGCACCTCCGGTTTGTCGGTGAGTGAAATTGCATACGAATTGGGCTTTGAACATCCGCAATCATTCAGCAAATTATTTAAGACAAAAACCAGTTTGTCGCCTTTGGAATTCAGGCAATCGTTTAATTGAATGCCCCTGCGCACAGCGGTTTTAAAAAAAGCAGAACGGTAAAATAAAGAAGATTGTTTAAGGGCTAACCGAAAAAGTTAGTATTCCTTAAACAATCTCAAATATCAAAGCGGCGAATAAAATTAATAACTAAAACTATAACTGAAAACTTTGGGTGTACCAGCCATACCATTGGCGCAATATGGCGTAACGCGGCCGTTGATACCCTCATCAGGACCATGACAAGAACCAGTGATTGATATGGTTGTAGAATTACCCTGCGGGTTACTGCCAGCCCAAGGTTGACCGGATGGACAAAAGTAATCGCCACCAACGTTAAAATAAGCGGGAGTTGGGCCTGTGTAGCTCCATGTAACTGATAACGTACCTGTGTATAGTGGAGTTACTGTTACACTTGTAATTACCGTGCCGCAACCAGTTTGCGCTAAAGGTTTGATTTTGGGGACATGATTTTTTTTGGCTGATATAAAAGAATAGACAGCTACTAAAGTAATCCCTGCTATGAGGGCTAAGATTAGGTTTTTTTTCATTTTTTTAGGTTTTGAAGTAAATGGAAGAAAAATAGAACAGGTATAGGTGCTTTGATATTTACATGTTAACCATTAAGAGAGGCGCGCAGGAAGATTTGTTGACAGGGTTTAGTTTTCTGCCATGCTACTTTAACATACGTTTTACTCTCTTTATGAAGAAAATCGTCGTATTCGGCATTTGATGTTGCATTTAATCCAATCGTCAAATACATTAAGTAAATGTATATAAAAATTTCTTAATAAATAATAAAAGTTGAATAATTTATTTAAGGTTAATAAGTTTCAAAATTAAGGTGAAAAATAAACTGCCTGTTTAAATATTAATCAAACACAGATAAACCAGCTGTAATGAGTAAAGTAAAGTAGGTTGATTTTGCAAAAAAATTTGCAACAGCTTTTTAAAAAAACAATTCAAAAGCTGCGGGCACCCTGCTTACATCAAGAATCGCAAATTAAAATAATTAGCATTTACAACCGGCGAAATTTATTTATCATTGCGAAATAAATTCACCAAACAGATAAAAATATTCTAAACCTTTGCACGTGCGAAAACTACTCACTATTTTCTGTATAGGAATAATACTGTACAGTGCCTGCTCAAAGCAGCGCCCGGTAAGTCCGGTTAAAAACAGCTTCAAAATCTCGATCAATCCAGGCATTTCTTATGGCGCTACCAGTACATGGCAGCAGGTAGTAGGCGGGGAAGGTATCATAACTTTTACCCCATCAAACACCGATACGCTATCGGCAGTGAGTGATAGTTTAAGTCTTGCAAATGTTGCCAGCTATAACAAACAGGTTTTTGCAGGCACTTATAGTATCGGCCTAAAGACTAAAAGTACAGCGATTGCAGATACATTCATCAGGTTTAATGCGGTAGTAAATAACCTGCTAATTAACCAGGATCAGGCAATAAGTTTTCAGGCAACTACCGCGGACGGCGTAATCACCATCAATAAAAGCCTGATAGATACCACCGTGATTCCAACTTTTACTCCGGCCGGTTCAGCCAGTCCTTCTATTTTCGGGAAGGCCAAGGGCTATTATTTTGTATATGTAAGCGGCAATACCACTGGCAGAATAACATTTGTAGATGCTACAACCAGCTATACCTATTTAAAAGACCTTACTGTAAATGCGATGGCCCAATATGACCTTTCGCCTGTAATCAACAAAACCGACGTTGTTGTTCGTTCGCACTCTTTTCAGCCGAAAGCATATATCAAAAAAACTAACCTGTAGCCGTACTTACCACGATGAAAAAATATTTATACTTAATAATTATTTTGCTTGCGTTTTTATTTAATGGATGCAAAAAAGATAATAACAATAAAACTATCCCGCCGGTACCATCAATCAGTATTCAGTCTGTTAACTATCCTTCGTTTACCAACAGCACATGGATAAATACTATAGGAGGCGAGGTGCTGCTTCAGTTCGACCTTTTAAATACTGGCGGTACCGTTGCAAGCACTATTACGGATAGCTCAAATATCAACAGCATCGGCCTGTATAATAAAATATTAAAGGCCGGCACTTATGATGTTTATGTATCAACAAAAAATCAGGTAACTGTAGCCGATACTTTTTTGCGGTTTAATGCGCAAATAAAGGGCTTGTCGCTTAGCGATAAGCAGGCCGTATCATTAACTGCATCTACTACCGATGGCTTAATAACTATTTCGCAAAGCTTTGTTAGCAATAATGTTGCACCTGCATTTAAACCCGATTCGGGGTCAACCAGTTATAAATTTGGCATTGCTAACGGCTTTTACTATCTGTATGTAAAAGGCGGCACCAAAGGTACTGTTAGCTTTACAGCAAAGGCAGGCACTCAAACCGAAAATGTTACCAAAAGTTTGAACGTTGTAACCTTAAATCAGTACAACCTTGCCATACAAACCAATAAAAGTACGCTACAGGTTGTATTTGCGCCGTTTGCTTATAACCAGACATCAGTAAGCTCAAGCACCTTATTAACCATAAACATTAATACCGCCGATTATTATATTGCCAACAGTAACGTATATTTTGTTGCAACAGACGAAAGCGGAAATGTTTTAAATTCAGTAAAATATGTGCAGGGTACAACCACATTTAAACTTTCGGCTACTGCACCCTATGAAAAAGATAGGTTCAATTTCTTTGTCGTTTTAATTCCTACGGTATCAACTTTTAACCCGAGTATAAAAGGCTTTTTACAGGTAAAAAAGGGAAGTACCTATAATAACTTACTTTCAGTACTACCACAAAAAGCAACATTTCCATTAAAACCGCATTTAAAAAATAACACCGGCTTTGACGATTTGCTGATGAGCACAAACATACAGGCCAGGGAAATCAGTTCGGCAGCAGATAGCGCTTACCTTCAGCAACTTATTTATCCTGCTGATAGCACAAAATTATTCGTGCAAATGCTAAAAAATAATCAATACAAGTACAATTTTTTTAATATCCCGGCCGGAACCAATGATTTAAATGTCGATCTTACACAGTTAACTAAAACACCTTTGGTACAAAATATTACCTTTCCGGTAAGCAGCCAGACTTACGCGCTTACTTACGGCAAACCAAGTTCAAACTATTACGATGCTTATTATTTAGGGCGCGCATCAACTTCAGGAAACCAGGCTACCGTTTATTATCCTGCTGAAACTTTCCCTGAGTATGATACAATGATGGGCTATATTTCCGGAAACTTCAGTTATACGTTTGCAACAAGCGGCGCTACAATACCTGACCAGGTACCAACCTTCGGTGCTTCTTTTAGCGTTGCCGGATCAAATCTTACTGACTTCGTCCCTTCTTTCACCGGGACGTTTGACTATTATCATGCTACTTTCTTAAATACCAATGCCGGTTCGAATTTTCAGGTCGACTTATATTCCCCCTCGGCAGCAAACTATACTAATGTGAAGCTTCCTGATTTTTCTGTATATCCCGGATTATCTGGATTTAGCTTAAGTTCCGAGCAGTTATTAGCGTTCGAACTTGAACAATACACCGGGTTCAACGAACTGCGCTTTACTTATAAAGATGTAAATGCCATATTAAGTTTTCCCGGTTTCAATTGTAGCGACGTTAGAAGAGTTTATTAAATCTGTCAATTTGTTTTGCCATGTAAAAGCTATCGTAAGCTTTTACATGGCAAAATATTTCGGTTCCGGATATTGGTCAGCTGCTAATTTATTAAATGGTTACAACTAACCGCCGTCCGCCGGGTACGTCCATATCCCACAGCTCAGCAATGTTTTCCAGCTTAACTTCCACGGTTTCTACTTTCAGTTCGCCATCAGCGGCCAGCTGAAACATCTCCGGCAATATTTCCGCAAAAAGCTTGTTGACGTGCTCTTTCGGCCAACTGCCCAGGCCCGAGCCAGTTAATTGCAAATCGACGCTTCTTAAATTTGCCGCCGATAACTGTATCAAATCGCCGCTCATGCTGCCTACCGAAACAAAACGCGTTTTGTGTGTAAACCAACCTTTGCCCATTAAACTGGCCAATATCATTTCGGCGGTATGCCCCCACAGGTAATCGATGATGACATCGAAAGGCGTATTAGCGTGAATTGTTTTTAATTGTGCGGTTAACTGTTCATCAGGCTGATTAAAGGAGATTATTTCATCCGCGCCAAGCTGCAACAATTCCTGTAACGACTGTTGATTTCTGCCCGTTGCAATCACTTTTTTAGCGCCGTAATGTTTGGCTATTTGCACAGCTACCCGCCCGGTGAAACCGGTAGCGCCATTTATCAAAACGATATCTCCGGGTTGAATACCGGCCTTAAACCTCAATCCCATAGCAGCACCGATCACCGCATTGGCTAAGGCCGCAGCCGCTGCATCACTTATCCCGGCCGGTAGCTTTATTATCCTGTCTTTTCGTATGGTTGCTTTTTCGGCCAGCGTACCGCTTACACCTATTCCGTAAACTCTTGTTCCGTCGGCAAGCAAAAAAACGCCATCGCCACCCGGTATGTGGCCGTCCTCTTTTGGGGCATCGCTCGAATAATGTTTGCCTGTAGCCTTCCCCTTGTCAAAATGTTTTAGGGCAACTGCCTTTACTGTAACCAATATTTCATCGTCGTTTTGTATGGTTGGCTCGGGGAAATCTGTATATTCAAGTAATCCTTCACTTGGGTAAATCAGTGCTGCTTTCATCGTTTTTCTCTTTGTTGATGCAAAGTTAGCAGCGGTGCAACCTGGCGATGATAACATATGTTATCATTTCAAAAATGTAGTTTTCCTTTTGCCAGTTTGCTTTTAATACGACTGAGGTGTACAGTGCTGATGCCGAGATAGGAAGCAATGTAATGCTGTGGGACACGCTGTATAATATGCGGACGCTGGTTTAACAGGTTTTGATAACGCTGTTCGGGCGTATCGCGGATGAAAGATAAAAATTCGTGCATATAGTGCAACTGCCGCTCGGCCGAAACCTCTAAAATCAATTTAAGCATAACGGGTTCATGGGTCAATTCGTCCATCAAACTAAGGAAGTGAACCTTGGGCAGCAAATAAATTACCGAGGGTTCAATTGTTTCGATGGTAAAAAGACTGGGGGTATTTTTCACAAAACTTTCGAACGAAGTTAGCCCCTCTTTTTCGAAGAAAAACTGGAAGGTTTTATCGCTATCATTATTGTTAAAACAGGCACGTACACAACCTTTTTCCACAAAGATGTAATTACCGGATATTTTCCCTTCTTCCAGCAATACGGTTTTTGCCGGCACCTCTATACGCTTTTGAAATTTGAGATACTTATCCCAGTAGGTGGCTAATTGAGGGAATTTATCTTTGAAATGGAAAAGCATGCGTGGAGCAAATGTAATTCATAATTTTCTTTTTCCTTCAATCGCCTCTTTCAACCGAAAACTTATATTTGACACATGAAAAAGTTAAACCTATTGCTATTGCT
>JABDBM010000063.1 GCA_013288685.1 Bacteroidota bacterium
CATTTAAAAGGTGTGGTGTACGCGCGGGCTTTTGGAGTAAACTATGTGTATTTCGCATGGGCACTGATATATGAACCTATTTTTGTGGTAGTATTACCCATTTATCTGGTGGAACTTGTTTTTGCGGATAGGAGGGAAGCACTATGGATAAGCAAAGGCGGCTTTTTTGCTGTTATTCCGCTTTTTATACTGGGCAGTTTCCTGGCCTGGTTTTCATGGACTCAAATTGCCCGGCCAAAGGTTTTTCATATACCCGCTTATCATGCGCCGCTCGCTGCAATCATTATTGCCTTGTTAGCTATATTTAGCTTGATTTTTATTGCGATAAGAGTCTTGAAAAATACCGGACATCGCCCGGCAGCACAATTGAAGCCGATATCGCCCTGGTTATTGGGTTTAGCAGGCGCGCTGTGGGCTACCATTTTATTTGGTATTGTGCTTTTAGGATTTGGAATTGCTCCGTGGTTTCCGCCGCTTGCCGCTATTGGCGCCGGTTTACTTTTGGAGGTGGCAGTGCTATATTTGCTGCGGCGATGG
This sequence comes from Bacteroidota bacterium, assembly GCA_013288685.1. Lineage (GTDB taxonomy): Bacteria > Bacteroidota > Bacteroidia > Sphingobacteriales > Sphingobacteriaceae > Mucilaginibacter. Next base: position 538 of record JABDBM010000063.1, read on the forward strand.
CCGGTTGATGCCGTTAAGCAATTTGCGCTTATATTTGGCACTGTACTGGGCTCCATGCTGGCAGGGCAAATTGGATTTATAGACACTACAGGGCCCGACCTGTACTTTAAAATCATCACCAATATGATTGCAGTTGTTTTAATGATAATGCTTGGGTTAAGGATTAGGAAGACTGTAATTTAAATTTGAGAAACATGAAGACAGGAATCAAGAAACAAGCGGCAGGATAGTTAACTTTTTGTGCCTTGCCTCTCGATTCTCAAAGTCCTGGTTCTTTTTATAACATAAAATGGAAGCCGAAAAAAATACCCGTGAATTATTGACGAATGACCTGTTATGGGCCATACGGCGATTTACCCGTTCATCGTTACTACTGCAACAGGTTATAGCCGAAGAGATTGGCTTGTATGCAACGGACGCCGAATGCATGGACTTTTTAATGGAGATGGGCCCGTCAACCGCCGGCGACCTTGCCCGTGCCATGCGCCTTACCACCGGGGCGGTGACCAACGTAATTGACCGGCTCGAAAAAAAAGGCTTTGTTGAACGTAAAAAACATCCTACCGACAGGCGAAAAGTAATAGTTCACTTTCTGCCCAAAAATCATGCTAAAGCTAAACTGCGTTATGATGCGCTGGTGAGTGGCGTCTTGGAGCTGTTTGAGGGCTATAACTCTGAACAACTGAAGTTTTTAGTGGAACATACTACGGCGTTGATGGCTATTTACCAGGAGAACACGATGGCGGTAAGTTCGGATAAGAAGTAATGAATAGGTTTAGTAACGTTTCGCGTGGTTAATAGAATTCGATTGCCTTTTGATTTTGTATGATTAGCGTTTCTCACAAGTGCCGTAGGCCCCGAACATATTATAGCCACGAGTTTCTTCGACCCGTGGCTATAATATTGGCCGAGGCTAAGCCTCTGATTTTTTTTATGTGTTAAATAAGCTAATCTAAACCTCGCCCTCGTCGTTTCCTGTCTCTTCCCGTTCAACCGCAATAGTACATTCGCCTATCAGGGCCGCCATTGCACCAATTGCTGCAAATACCGGCAATAATACTGCGCCTACTACGCCTATGGTTAACGGGATATGGATCAATTCTTTGCCGTGTTTATCTATAATTGTTATCCTTCTAACATTGCCTTCGGCTATCAGGTCTTTTACTTTTTTTAAAAGTGCTTCTCCGTTGATGGAGAATGATTCTTTAGTTGCCATAGATTTTGTGTGTTATTTAATCTTTTGATAGCGTTTGCCGCGATAAGTTACAGATCATGCCCATGTATTATGACAAATTTATTTTTTGTAAATTTGAATAGGTTAACTAATACGCTGAAATATATGGAAACACAGTCTATAGTGGATAGGTTGTTAAAAAACATGGGTAACATGCACGAGTTAGGCCGTCAGCGCGCCTTTGAACTGGGTAATCCGTTTTACGCGCAATTTAAAGAAGATGGGGATTATTGGCGTAAAGAGATGCCAACCGGCGAAAAATACCTGGTAACAATAGATGTAATATTTGATGAACACGACATGCCGGTTGATGTAAAAGATACGATTATCAAAAAGCTTGACAATCTGTGAAGAAGCCCGAAATGATAATGGTAGTGGGCTGTAACGCCGCGGGTAAATCCACTTTCATTCGCACACGCTTAAACGAGTTGGAAGGCTTTCAAGTATTTATGACAGATGTTTATAAAGGTCGTACTAAGGAACTTGTTAAAAAAGCGATTGCAGACAGCAGAGACATTTTGTTAGAAACTGTTTTTAATGATGCAACATTCAAAGATTTGGTCGATCATGCCAGGGATGCCGGTTATCAAACTTCGTTGATTGTATTGTTCTTAGATACTATTCAGCAATCGATAAATAGGGTAACTTTGAGAGGTACACAGCAAAGCGGTATTACTATTTCAGGTAGCAATGTGAAAATCAATTTTAACGAGAGCTTTAAAAATGTTGCCATGTATTTTTTTTATTTCGACAGGTCGGATTTTATTTATACAGGTGTTGGCGAGGTAAACGAACCAATAATGAGCTTTAAAAAAGGCGAATTGTTAAGTTATAATTCGAATAATTTAGATTATCCGCAAAAATTTGCAAGCTACAGTTTTCGGCAAGAGCGGTTAAATGAAGTGTGTTACAAAGCTATAGTGGCCAATAAGGATTTTAAAAGAACGGAATAGAATAGTAATCGCTACAACATTAACGAATAAATATCACGACACCCAGCATCCGTAGGTCAATATCCGCATCCGGTTCCCGTTCACTGGGAGCTTTCTCTCGAACTTCAAATCTTCTAAATCATTTTTGTCAAATTGCGGCATTACTGCCGAATCGATCAGGTAATAGTATTTCGCTGCGGTGTCTACCCGCTCTAAGTAAACCGCATTAATCAGTTTAGTTATTAAAGTGTCGGCAGCGCGGCTACTAAAGCTGGTTAAAAGGAAAATGGTAATGAGCGTATATCTTTTCATGACAAGGTGGGTTTGATGATAATTTAGACTCTCAAAAAAAAGAAGACTTACGACGTTTTTGAAACTTCGTAAGTCTGTCAGGGGCAATCATTTTTACAACTTCACCCCCCTTAAAAAAGCCTGTACATCCATCCGCTTTTTCCCCTCCAACTGTATATCAGTAACACTAATGAATCCATCAGTAGCAGCAAACTTTAAATAGGTTTTGCCATCGGTTATGTAATGGCCGGGCTGCACATCATGGTCTTCTATTTCATACGTGCTTTGAAAAATTTTTAAAACTTTATCATTTAGCAAAGTGTACGCTGTGGGGACGGGACTTAAACCACGTATTTTGTTATAAACGGATATAGCTGGTTGATTCCAATCAATCAGGCAATCTCCCTTAAATATTTTAGGGGCGTGTTTTAACGTCATCCCGGCGACAAGGGCCGATTGCGGATGCTCGTTATAACGGCCGCTTTCAACACCTTTTACGGTTTTTACGAGCAGGCCGGCGCCCTTGTTCATCAGGCGGTCGTGCAGTTCGCCGGCGGTTTCGTGGCCGGTTAGGGTTACTTTTTCGGTGAATAGTATGTCGCCTGTATCAATGTCCTGTTTCAGGAAAAACGTGGTTACACCGCTCTCCAGCTCGCCGTTTATTATAGCCCAATTTATGGGGGCCGCGCCGCGGTATTGAGGGAGTAAAGAGGCATGGAGATTAAGGGTTCCCTTTGGTGGCATATTCCACACCACTTCGGGCAACATCCTAAAGGCTACTACTACCTGTAAATCAGCATGCAGGGCTTTTAGTTCCTCTAAAAATTCGGGGTTCTTTAACTTTTCGGGCTGCAATACTTTTAGATGGTTAGCTACTGCATACTGCTTAACGGCCGATTCACTTAATTTTTGCCCGCGACCGGCAGGTTTGTCGGGGGCGGTTACCACGGCTACAATGTTGCAGCCTGCTGTTATTAAAGCATCTAATGACGTAACGGCAAATTGGGGCGTGCCCATAAATATAATTCTCATAGATAAAATGTCTTAAGAACGGGTCTGAATCAGAATTTACAGCATTTTAGAATATTCAGAATGACAACATCTTTTAGAAAACGGAATTTTTTATTCAGTGAATTCTAAAATTCTGTAAATTCTGATTCAGATATTGTTAACGATATAACAAATATTTTTCGCGAATGACTTTATAGTTGCTTAAGGCCGGTTCCCAACCCGCACGTATTTCTTCTTCCTTTTTACCTGCCTCTATTTGTTTTCTTAATTCAGTGCTACCAGCCAATTTGGTGAAATAGGCATTAAAAAAATGCGCCTTATCCGGGAACGCCTGGTATAATTGCATTAACCATGTTAAGTTTATGCGGCCATTTTTATGTATAATGTTTGTATTATAGTCTCTTAAATCAATACCATAACAAACTTTATCTTTTTGTGGTGGGTCCTCGCTCATGCCGGCAATGCTTACCGGTTTAAACGAATAGCTGTATTTACCAATTAACGACGGATGGCCTACCTGCAAAAAGGGAAACATAGTGCCCCGGCCCAGGCTAAGTGCGGTACCCTCAAACAAACAAACAGATGGATACAGCAATATTGATTGCTCCGTGTTTAAATTCGGGGACGGATTTACAGGCAAAACATAGGTATCGCTGTGCGCATAATTGGCCACCTTAATAATTTTCAACTTACATTGAACATGGTTTTTTAACCAGCCTTCGCCATTGAGCATTTGGGCATATTCGGCTATGGTTAAACCATGAGCAATGGGTATGGGGTTAAGGCCAATGAACGAGCGGTTAACGGTATCCAGCACCGGCCCGTCAACGCAAAAGCCATTGGGGTTTGGTCGATCAAGTATCATCAGTTCGATATTGTTTTCGGCGCAGGCTTCCATAACGTAATGTAAGGTAGAAAGATACGTATAAAAACGCGCACCCACATCCTGAATATCAAAAATTATTAAATCAAGCCCCTGTAAATCAGACGGGGTAGGTTTGTAATGCTTATTTCCATACAATGAAACTACAGGAAGGCCGGTTTTTGCATCGATGGCGTTGCTAACTTCGGCGCCATTACTGGCGTTACCTCTAAAACCATGCTCTGGTCCGAATACTTTTTTTACGGCAATACCCAACTTCAGCAGACTGTCTACACTTAGCGTGAGATTTTTGCCGATTACCGAAGTTTGATTAATTACCATCCCGATATTTTTTCCTTTAAGGTAACCAATATAAAGGTCAGTTTGATCGGCGCCGGTAATAATTTTACCATTTTTTTCAGCTGCATTGGGTTTAACCGGGCCGGCGTGGCTTGCATGGGCCGCTGTAGTTTCTGTTAATACACAGAAAATGAGTAATATCTTAAAAAAATATCTGAATGCTTTCATAATTATACGTGGCAGAATGTATAAATTAACGGTAAAACCGCATATTTGCGAAGGTACAAAAAAAAGCGCTGCATTGAATTTCACCAATTTCGTAGCTAATCGAATTACATTTAAATCGAAACGCACATTTTCAAAATTGATTGTGCGCATTGCCATCATTGGCATTATGCTGGGTTTGGGCGTAATGATTTTATCGTTGGCTATATTGCGCGGCTTTAAACAGGAGATACGCGAAAAAATCCGCGGCTTTTCAGGCGATCTGCAAATCGTAAAATTCGATCTTAATAACTCGTACGAAAACTCTGTTTTTCCGGCCGATCCGGCTTTTGTTAAACAGGCACTGGCTACGCCGCTCATCACCAGGGTGATGCCCTTTGCTACCAAGCCCGGAATTATTAAAGCCAATAGCGAAATTGAAGAAGTGGTGCTAAAGGGTGTCGACAAAAACTATGACTGGTCGTTTTTAAAGAAGAACATGGTAGCAGGCAGCGTCCTGGATTTTACGGATACCGTAGCGTCAAAAAAACAATTGCTCATATCGCAAACAACAGCCAACCGCTTAAAACTAAAGGTGGGGGACAAGATATTGATGTATTTTGTGCAGGAACCATTGCGGTGGCGCCCGTTTATTATCCGTGGTATTTACAGCAGTGGTATTGACATAGTAGACAAAACCTACGTGATTGGCGATATAAGCCTGATTAACAGGCTGAACGACTGGAAGCCCAATGAAATTGGCGGCTACGAAATAAAGGTTGCCGGATTTGAAGTGATTGACCAGGCTGCAGCGGCAGTTGATAATATATTGCCGGGCAAGCTAAAGTCATACACCATAATGGATAGTTACCCCACCATATTTGCATGGCTGGGTTTGCTGGATGGAAATACCAATTTGGTTTTAGGGCTGATGATTATAGTTGCTGTAATAAATATGATATCGGCCTTGTTGATTATGATTTTAGAACGTACGGCCATGATCGGCATATTAAAAGCTATGGGAGCCAGCAACTGGACTATTAGGAAGGTGTTTTTGCACAGCGCTTTTTACCTGATTGGCTTCGGTATGCTGTTGGGCAATTTATTTGGCATAGGTTTCGGTGTTATCCAACAAACCACTCACTTTTTGAAACTCGATCAGGAATCGTACTACATGAACTTTGTGCCCATACAATTTAACTGGGGCGATTTGGCACTGCTTAACCTTGGTACGCTGGCTATTTGCCTGCTGGTAATGATTGGGCCATCAATGCTGGTAACCAAAATTACACCAGTGAAGGCGATTAGGTTTAAGTGAGAGAGATTGGAGGTTGGAGATTAGAAAAATGATAGTCGGCTCTAATCTCTTACCTCCAATCTCTTCAGAATAACCGATACGTAATCCCAAACTGCAGCAACTCGCTGTGTACTATGTAGGGGCCACCATCGCCAATCATGCCTTTATCAAAGTTGGTTAGGCCGTGGGCGTAGCTGGCCGTTATTCCCCATTTTTTATAGTTGACGGCCGCGCCAAACTTTAGCCTGAAATCGGTTGGCCCATCGGGACGCTTATTGTTGGTGGTATACACGGTGCCGTCATCGCCGGTTGCTTTCCCTTTGTCGTACGAACTTACATTAAATGCTACATCAATACCGGGCATCAAATCAACACTAATGTTTTTGCCTTTTAGGCGATAGCCTATATATGGGCTAAGGTTTATGGATTCATTTTGTAAATGGGTTTTGCCTTTTACTAAAATTGCATTCTCAACAAGGTAATTGAACGGTGTAATGTCGGGATAAGCATAGCCCGGGTATACATAAGTTATGTTTTCCGCACTTCTTAATACATCATAACCAGCTTGCAAGCCTGTTATAAAGCCGCCTTTACTAACATGCTGCGCCTGTATGCCTGCCCCGTAGCTAAAGCCGCCTTTACTGCCATAAGGGTTATTGGTATAATATTGATTTGGAGTGCCGCCACTACCGTAAAACGACGAAATGCCGGTAGCCGATGCGCCCGAATAGTGGTATGCGCCCGCGCTGGCCAGGAAGGATATTTCAATTTTTTGGGCGTATCCAAATGTCAGCAACAAAAAGCTCGTTAAAATCAGCGAGATAGTCTTCATTATTGTATGGTTTATTTAGGTTGGAGGTAAGAGATTGGAGCTTAGGCAAGGTGTTAGCCTAACAAAACTAATCTCTGACCTCGTATCTCTAATCTCTCACAAAATACGGTAGGTAATCCCAAACCGTAGTAATTCGCTATGTACAACAGGGGTACCGTATAAGGTAATTCCCTTATATAAATTTCTAAGACCATGGGCGTAACCAGCGGTAATTCCCCATTTTTTGTAACCGCAGGCAACGCCGAATTTGAGCCTCACATCAGTTGGCGCATCCGGGAGTTTCTGGTTGCTTTTATATAACGTACCGTTATCGCCTAAAGCCTTACCCTTATCGTACGAACTTAAATTAAACGCAAAATCAATACCGGGCATCAGATCGATCTTTATTTTTTTGGCTTTCAGCCTATAGCCAATGTAAGGGCTTAGGTTAACAGATTCATTTTGTAAATAGGTTGTTCCCTTTGCCGGGATATTAAAGTTGACGGGGGCGAAAGTGTCGTTCTCGTAAGGGAAATTATAAAAAGGCGGGATAATGGTACTGATATCTTCCCGGCTCCTTAGTACATCAAACCCGGCCTGTAAGCCTGTTATAAAGCCGCCGGTACTAACATGCTGCGCCTGTATGCCTGCCCCGTAACTAAAGCCGCTTTTACTGCCATAAGGGTTGTTGGTAAAGCATTGCGAGGGGTTGCCGCCGGATTCGTTTAAAGATGAAACAGCAACAGCCGATGCGCCGGAATAATGATAGGCGCCCGTATTCGCTTGCAGCGAAATCTCTATTTTTTGAGCGAACCCAAGGGTAAAGGCAAAAAGGCTAATAAAAATAAGTAATGCTATCTTCATTTTTTGGCAGGTTTAAAATTGAATTTTAAATTAAGCCCGCCCGAGCCAAATTTTATTTGCTGCGAACCCATGCCCTGCAGCGGGTATTTTAAAAATGGCTCCACAACCACGCGGTTGCCCGCAAAAGGCAGGCCGAAGCCAAATGCAGCGTTTAGTGTTTTAGCAAAATAAAAACTGTTGAAGCTATTGTGCGCCGTTTGGTTTTGATTTTGCTGCAGCGATGCCGAATTTACCGCTGGGTAGTTGTACTGATAGGTGTAAGCCTCGTTGATAAACGTGCCCGAACTAAAGCCAAAGGCTACATAAGTTTCGGTTTTATCGGGGTTAAACTCATATTTCAGATTCAGCGGAACATCTAAAGCCACCAGGTTGGCGCTGTAGTTTTTAAGTGCTGGCGTAGCGGCAAACATGTACATATTATCGGCTGATGCGACGTTGTTAGGCGTTGAAGCAGAGGGAAACCCGCCTGGCGCAAAAAAACCACTTTTTGCAACGGCAACGGGCAGGCCGCTGTTGTAAGCGAGGGTGTTATAGCTCAAAGAATTCTGACCCACAGTTATACCGGTTATCAGTTTGAAGTTTTTACCTAATTTAATATCTGCTGTAACACCTCCGCCTGCGTTTACCTCGTTATCGCTGCCTTTTGCGTAGTTAAAATAGGTTGCCGCGTATACCCCAAAAACAACTTTTTTTGTCATCATTTGCGTCTTTTCGTCCTTTTTGCCCGATTTTACGATGCTTTGCTGCTTGAAAACATCCTCCATCGTGCGCTGTGCCGGTTGAGCGGATGGGGCCGCATTAACAGGTTTTGTTGACGTTTGTGCAATAGTGGCCGGGTTAGAAAGTGTTGCTGGTTGAGCATCAGTTACAACAGGCTGCTTTGTAGTAGTGATGCTGTTTTGTGCATTTTTTTCTGGCAACGCGGTTAATGCCTGTTGATTGGTGGCTACAATGTTATTTTGCGCGGTTGTTTCGGGATGCAGGGCTGTCGCAACTTGCTGTGTACCGGCTGCATTATTTTGCATATTTGTATTGCGCTTGCCGGTTACGGCTAACCGGTCGGCCGGTGTACTAATTCCGGGTCTATTCTTTTTGATGCCTTTGGCTATGAATGATTTATTTATCGAAGTGTCGTTTAATAATTCATGCGTCCGGGTTTTTTTTGCCGGTTTATTGATGTTTGTTGAATTGGGTAACGGTTGTGCTGTTGCAATACTGTTACTGTCGGTAGCAACGTTAGCAGGTGTTTTAACTATTAATGGTTTTGAATGGTTTGCGCTATCGTTATGGCGGTTTGTTGCCGCAATGTTTTCATTTTCGGAATGCTGACGGGTTTTAACCGCCAATTGATTGGTTTTATTTCCGTTGTAATTTAACCAAAGTCCGGCGCCTAACAATACAAGTAAAACTGCTGCTGCCCCCCACCAAATCCACGCAATTACACGACGCTTGCGCTCCTCCGGGAATTTCTCCCTGAGCAGCAACCAGCCATCGTTGGCAGTGGGGTCTTCGTAATTGTCGAACACCTCCCTGATGCGGTCCCTTAAATCGTTATCGAACTGTTCGTCCATGGTTCTCTGCTTCTGATCGTAATAGCATCCTTAATTTTTCTTTAGCCCTGCTCAGGTAAACCCTCGATGAGCTAACAGGAATAGCTAACAGCTGTGCTATCTCATCATGATTATATCCATCAATCTCGTATAAGTTAAAAATGGCCAACTGTACCGGGGGTAAGGCCTTCATTAGTTTCAAAATATCCTGTGCATTGAGGGTTTCAATAGCGTTTGAACTGTTGCCCAGTGGTATGGCGTTGTCCAGCTCAACATTCATCTGAAATTTTAAATCCTTGCGGCGGCGGTCGATAGCCGTATTAACAACAATAGTGCGGAGCCAGGCTTTGAAAGGTTTGTTTCCGTCGAAATTATTTATCGCGTTAAAAACTTTAATAAAAGCGTCGTTTACAACCTCCATTGCATCATCGCGGTTAAAACAGTAACGCAAACTTATACCCATGGCATAGCCATAGAACTGCTTATACAGCAGCTCCTGGTATTTTAAGTTGCCTGTTTTGCATTTACTGATGATTTCGTCTTCAGTAATGCCTCGCGGTCCCTGCATTAAGTATATTTAATTCTGCCCAAATTCTGTTAATGTTTTACCCTATACGGGGTAATGGATTGCAACGCTACAATTTTATTAAAATTTGTTTGGATAGGGTGGATTGGGGTGAAGAAGTTGCATTGGGGTGATGGGGTGGGGGAAAGTTGGAGTGAGTTGGAATAGGTTGAATAAGTTGGAATAGGTTGAATAAGTTGGAATAGGTTGATTCAGTTGAATAAGTTGGATTGGGTTGATTAGGGTTGGTTGGGTTGGATGAAAATGATGTTGATCGGATTTTTCACAAGGGCCATAGGTCCGGAGAATGTTGTAGCCACGGGTTTTAACCCGTGGAATATGGGCCAGCAAACAACAAAAGTGCCATTGGCACGGCCTATATTTTTGCGAAATTATTTCGTTAGCAATTTGTTAGCAAGGGCGAAGAGTTATTCATTCAATAACAATTCGGGCGTTGCCTTTGGCCCGCTCCGCTGCCATCGCTAACGCAGAACACGTCATTTAAATATCTTCATTCAAAATTAAGATAGTATTTTGTACAGAATGATGTAGTTTATATTTGCTTTTTTATATCGCAAAACAAAATTAACTGTCTGACGAGTTATGTATAATTTGGTAACATGACAACAATAAAAATAACGGTTGAGGATGAGCAAGCTGACCTCTTGCGAAAACTCTTAGGGGAAGTCTCATTTATTACAAACATGGAACGGGAGCATGTGCCGGGAAGTAATCATTACGACCCTAAGCCTGCCCATGAAAGGATAAAAAAATACTGGATCAAACTAAAGGGAAAAATTTATTTCAAGATATTGTAGAACCCTCCGAGTGGCAGCGTGAAATAAGAACGGAATGGGACAATAATCCACCTAAGCCTAATAGTAATGCCGGTATTTAATATTAAAGAAGAAGAAGCCGTTAAATTTTTTGAACATAATTTTAGTAATCTTGCAATAAAAACCATTGAATGCAACGAAATAGCCAAACAGGGCGGTATATTGAATTGCATAACATGGAATATTAAAAGAAGCACTTAAAAAACTCATCTGCCAAATGGCGGAGGTTGGAGGGTATATGAACATCATAATAACAGGAGCCAGCAGCGGCGTTGGTTTTGAGGCCGCGCTGGAATTAATTTTATCAGGAAAAAACAAAGTGATAGCCCTGGCACGTTCGCAGGATAAGCTGGAACGTTTGCTTGAAATTGCGCACGGGCTAAATCCCGATGCCGTAATTTACGCGCTTGCTTTTGATATTGTGCACGATGACTATACCGATCTGCAGCAATTTATAAAAAATCATCTGGACAACCGTGTCGATGCATTGATAAACAACGCCGGTGTATTGATAAATAAACCTTTCGCAAAATTGCAGGAAATGGACTTTGTAGAGATGCTGCAAAGTAATTTTATAGGCCATGTGCGTATGATACAAGGTGTGCTGGATTTGATGCCCCCCGGATCAAACATTGTAAATATTGGCAGCATGGGGGCTTTTCAGGGTAGCGCTAAATTTTCGGGGCTTTCGGCTTACTCGGCCAGTAAGGCGGCTTTACATACGCTAACCGAGTGCCTGGCGCTTGAACTGGCTGAACAGGAAATAAAAGTAAACTGCCTGGCTCTCGGCTCGGCGCAAACCGAGATGCTTGAACGGGCATTTCCGGGATATGAATCGCCTGTGATGGCCTTTGAAATGGGGAAATACATTGCCGATTTCGCCCTTACCGGTCATCGTTTTTTTAACGGAAAGGTTTTGCCGGTGGCTGTAACCACCCCTTAAAAAATATTGTTTGCTATTATGCCGATAATATTTTTACTTTTAGATGTTATGAGTTAAGTAAATATTTCGGGTAGAATAATGGATTCCAAACTGTCATTTCTTTTAGACCAATCGAACGATTTTTTTGTGGTGCTTGACAGGGATGGCAATGTAATACATACTAATAAAACCGTAAGAGAAGTATTTGGCTATACCGAAGCTGAAATAAATGGACGCAATGCCAATTTTTTTTCGCACCCGGCAGATATAAGCAGGAGAGAAGAATTGCTGGCAAACATTGCTGTAAAAAGAGAGATTTCGGGCTATGAAAGCCGGATAAAAGCAAAAAACGGACGTTATTATAATGTAAGCTGGCGTTTTACATTAAACGAACAAGATAACCTGTTGTACGCAACAGGGATAAATTTAACGGATAAACTTAATGTTGACGGCCCCGATAGCATTACCGAAAATATAGAACACATTATACAAAGCTTTAGCGAGGGTTTTTTTATAATCGATAATAACTGGAAGATAAAAGCCTTTAACCCAGCTTTTCAGGCCATTACCGGGCTAACGGCAAAACAGCTGACCAATCTTAATTTTAAAGAACTCAATAGTTTGGGTATTTCTGATAAGCTGATGGCTGTATTTGAAAATGCCTTTAACAGAAATAATTTTAACGAGATACAATACTTTAACGAACATTTTAACCGATGGCTGCGGGTAAATGTTTATCCGTATAAAAACGAAACAACCATTTTTATACGCGATATAACCAATATTAAGCGACAGCAATTGATACTGGCGCTCGAAAAAAATGTGCTCGAACTAAATGCTTCGCCTGATTACTCACTGCCGCAAAAAGTTGATGTGCTGCTGAAAGGGATTGAACAAATATTCCCGGATATGACCTGTTCTGTACTTGAACTTGACGAAGCGCTGGAAAGGCTGTACCATCTTTCGGCTCCCAGTTTGGATCCCGGGTATATTGAATCGATAAATGGCTCACAAATCGGGCCGGGCGTTGGTTCGTGCGGCACAGCCATTTATCATCGTACCCAGGTGATTGTAAGTGATATAGAAAACGATCCGCTATGGAACGATTATAAAGATATCATACGCCCTTACGGCCTAAAGGCCTGCTGGTCCACACCAATCATAAGCTCCCGCGGATCGGCAGTATTGGCCGCATTTGCCGTTTATTATAAAACCCAGCGCAAACCTGTTAACGAAGAATTACGAATGATTGAGCGCACCACAAACATTCTGCGTGTTTTAATAGAAAACAAAAGAAACCAGGATTTTGTGGCCGACCAAACCAGGCGCTTGCAGGAAATTGCCTCCATCAGTTCGCATGAGCTGCGCCGCCCGGTAGCCACTATACTTGGCCTGGTAAACTTGTTTGATAAGAACAATGCAGATAATCCGTTGAATAAGGAGATTGTAAGTCACCTTGAAATTACCGCCCAGGAACTGGACGATGTGATCCATACCATTGTTGAGAAGACTATTTATTTAAAGAGTGAGCAATAACGATTAGTTGACTAAGTTGATTGCGTTGGATTAGGTTTAAGTGATTTAATTTAGAACTTTATTTTTTAAGGCATATTGAAAAATAAAATAGTAGCCGATCACCTGCGTTATCCAAAAGAAAAACATCCATTTAAGATTTGAAATTTCTCCACTCCTTTAAATAAAGGATGATTTTTGCAGTCTCCAACTGAAATTAATCACGAAAGTTTGCAAACTCTTCGCGTATTTCTTTGCGAAGAGTTGTAATATCGTCGTTAGTAGCTGATGTTTCTATTATTTCATCCATAGTTTTTTATCTTATTTCTTGAGAAATAAAAATACAATGGCAAGAGTTGCAGCAACCTGGCCCACCCAAAAAATAAACATCCATTTCATGGTATCGGATCGGTATTCGCCCAACTCCTTTCGAATATTTCCTATATCAGTTCCCAATTCCTTGCGTAGATTCGCCAAGTCATCTTTAGTAGCCAATGTTTTAATAGTTGCTTCCGCAGATCGTTCTGTTTTATTATCGATGTATTAAAAGATCGCTTCGGGTGTATCTGAAGTTATTAAACGTCCCGTTTATTTCTTAAAAATCAACAATGCTGTAGCCAGCATGGCGCCAAAATTGCCAGCCCAAAAAATAAACATCCATTTTATAGTCTCAGATCTATTTTCTCCCATTTGCTTTTGAAAGTTTCCAAGGTTTTCTCCCATCTGCTTGTAAAGGTTTCCAAAATTGTCGCCCATTTGCTTTTGAAGGTTTCCAAAATTGTCGCCCATTTCCTTGCGGAGATTTGAGATATCATCTGTTGATGCTAACTTAACCATCAACAGATTATCGCCCATCTCTTTTCGAAGATTTGTAATATCATCTTTAGTGGCCAATGTTTTAATGGTTGCTTCCACAGATCGTTCTGTTTTATTATCGATGTATTTAAACATCGCCTCGGTTGCGTCGCTGCCTAATGGATAAATATTTGGACCAACAGCTTATTTTTTGAGGATTAGTAGTGCTATCGCCAACATCGCTCCGACATTCCCAACCCAAAAAATAAACATCCATTTCATAGTCTCAGAGCGATTATCGCTCATCTCCTTTCGAAGACTGGCAATATCGTCTTTAGTAGCCATGCGAAGATTAGCAATATCATCTTTAGTAGCCAATGTTTTAATGGTTGCTTCCACAGATCGTTCTGTTTTATTATCGATGTATTTAAACATCGCCTCGGTTGTGTCGCTGCCTAACTGGTCGCTTAGCAATTTGTACAGGCGTGCGGTTTCTTTTGCTTCTAAGTACATAACAAATATAATGAAAGTTTGTTAAAAAGAGATAAGAGGTTGGAGGTACGAGATTGGGAAAATTTGTCCGGAGGCCCGAAATTTTTCGCGAACTCTCCGGACTAATCTCTAAACTCCAATCACTAACCTCTTTTGTTAAGTTTTATGAAATCATTAACAACCACTTCGCATATATAGCGTTTTACACCGTCCTTATCCACATAATTGCGGTTGGCTAATTTCCCTTCTATGGCTACTTCATCGCCTTTTTTAAGCCACTCTTCGGCAAAGTTGGCTTGCACACCCCATAAAACAAGGTTATGCCATTGTGTGTCTGTTACTTTCTCGCCTTTGTCGTTTTTGTAGCTCTCGCTGGTGGCTAATGATACGCGGGCCATTTTGCGGTTGTTATCAAAACTTTTTACTTCGGGGTCCATACCCAGGTTACCTACCAGGCGTACGCTGTTTCTTAATGTGTTCATGTTGTTAAGTATTTATTTTTTACGTGTTTAATTAACGACACAAAGGTTTAAACTCCACGCCCAATTACCCGGTTATTAACCGTTTATAACCGACAATATCCATTTGTAACCGTTTGCAAACGGATAATATTTTACATACCTTTAGCTTAATGAACGAAGAAAGAACCTGCCTTGACTGCGGCGAACCTTTACATGGCCGTGCCGATAAAAAATTCTGCAACGACCTTTGCCGCAATAATTACAATAATCAGCTTAACAGCAGCAGCTATAACCTGGTGCGCAACATAAACAACATACTGCGCCGCAACCGCCGCATAATGGAAGAACTGAACCCCGGCGGCAAAACAAAAACTACCCGTAAGAAGCTGGCGGCTAAAGGTTTTGATTTTGAATATCATACCCGCACTTATCAAACCCAAAATGGTAAAACCTACTATTTTAGCTATGAATATGGCTATCTGCCCCTGGAGGGGGATGAGGTGTTGCTGGTGAAAAGGGAAGAGTGAGCAGTTAGCAGTAGACAGTTTTATGTTGGCAGCGGCAGTTTGTCGTAAGTTTAACAAGGAAAATCTGTCTAATCATGCAAATCAATTAAAATCAGTGATCATAAATTCGAAATTGAAACCGGGGATCAAAAATTCTCCCCAAAGTCATCTTTCTTCCTAAATCCTAAATCCGAAATTCGGCAATCCGAAATAACATTATCTTTGCGCCCATAATATGATTATCCAACAATTTTACGACAAGGGTTTAGCCCACGCATCGTACGCCGTTATCAGGACGGGGAAAATGATCGTTATCGATCCGGCCCGTGATCCGCAGCCTTATTATGATTTCGCATCACAACATGACGCGGATATTGTGGGCGTTATTGAAACACATCCGCATGCCGATTTTGTAAGTTCGCACCTGGAAATACATAATACCACCGGCGCTGTTATTTATGTAAGCAAGCTAACGGGTGCCGGCTATCCGCACGAAAGTTTTGACGACGGTGACGCCATTGCGCTAAATGATATTAAACTAAAAGCAATTAACACACCAGGCCATTCGCCCGACTCCATTTGTATTTTGGTGGAGGATGAAGAAGGTGATAAAAAGGCGTTGTTTACCGGAGATACCCTGTTTGTTGGCGATGTGGGCCGACCAGATTTACGCGAAAACGTTGGCAATATCACTGCCAAAAAAGAAGAGCTTGCCAGGCAAATGTATCATTCTACCCGCGATAAACTGATGAAATTACCGCATAGCATTGTAGTATATCCGGCACACGGTCCGGGTTCGTTATGCGGGAAAAATATGAGTCCGGATTTGCAAAGCACAATAGGGCGCGAACTGCGCGAAAATTATGCGCTGCAACTGATGGACGAACTGACTTTTGTAAAAACACTTACCGAAGATCAACCTTTTATTCCACGGTACTTTGGCCATGATGTGGAATTGAATAAAAAAGGCGCACCATCTCTGCATGATGGCATAGCGCAGGTTTTAAAACCGGGAGCCGATTATGTTTTAGACGGCAATATCACCATTATTGATACCCGCCCCAAACAGGAATTTAGGGAAGGTTATATAAAAGGTTCAATCAACCTGCAAAATGGCGGTAAGTTTGAAACGTGGCTGGGTGCAATTGTTAATCCGAATGAGTCGTTCTATTTAATTGCAGATACTACAGAAGAACTGGACGAGATGATTAAAAAAGCCGCCAAAATAGGTTACGAATACAACATAAAGGCGGCTTTATTACCCCCCGCCAATCCAACAGGTAAACTACCGCAATTGGATTTGGCCAGGTTTACGGCACACCCCGAAAATTATACCATAATTGATGTGCGCAACCATAACGAAACAGCCGGCGGCTTGTTGTTTAATCATGCCATTACTATTCCCTTACCCGAATTACGCGAACGTTTAGGCGAAATACCAGCCAATAAACCTATAGTTGTACACTGCGCAGCGGGTTATCGCTCAGCGGCGGCCGTGAGCATTATTATCGGCAAAATAACCAATGTTCCGGTGTATGATTTGGGCGAAGTTGTGATTGAAATGGGAATTTGAGATTAGTCCGGAATCCCGATAATTATTGAGACAGTAAAGTCGGAATGACCGAAAGAAGCTGCGTTTGAGAGATTAGAGGTTGGAAGAAGTCAGTAAAGTCTGGCAGCGCTAAAGAAGCTGCATTGGCGTAATACGAGGTTAGGGAAATAATCAGCGTAATCAAAATAATCTGCGATTAAAAATCACGGTTATCACTTTTAAATCGGTGTAATCCCCCCAATAAAGAAATGATCGAAATTGTACAAACAGCCGATGGCTCAAATACCCTTTACAATAGCGAAGTTGGCGAGAATTATCATTCGCGCAATGGAGCTTTGCAGGAGAGCCGGCATGTGTTTATTAATACCGGCTTACAATACTTTTTGGATAGAAATTCAGTTGTTGCCGATGTTTCGATATTAGAAGTTGGTTTTGGTACGGGTTTAAATTTTCTGCTTAGCGCTGATTGTTGCCGTAGCCGACAAGTCCGGCTAAATTATACAGGCATTGAGGCGTATCCCGTGGGTTTGGATATGCTTGTTGCGATGGGGTACGATCAATATGTTTCGGCTGATGTTTGGGAGCGGTTCATGGCTGTTTATCCCGATAGTTTATTAAACGCCGTGGTATTAAATGACTATTGCCAATTGCAAATAGCCCATAGCAAACTGGCCGATTTTCAATCGGCCCGGCAATATGATATTATTTATTTTGATGCCTTTGCGTCTGCACGGCAACCCGAAATGTGGGATGAGGCGGCTATTGCTCATACCATTCAGTTTTTAAAACCGGGAGGGGTGTTTGTTACTTATGCCATTACCGGTAATTTAAAGCGCGCGGTAAAGGCCTTAGGCTGTAAAGTTGAAAAAGTGCCTGGGGCAGCCGGGAAACGGGAAATGCTGCGGGCGGTGAAGATTGTCTGAACCATGGTTCACAAGATTGAAGGATTTAAGGATATTGGATGTGGTGGAAGATTTGTCAACTCATAAGAGTTGACAAATCTAATCAGGTTCTATCCCCGCTTCACATAAGCATTTGGTATATTAGGTAGGGTATACACAATCCCATAGGCATGCTTTATCAGCAACGACACCACTTCGGCTACCGTTGTTTCGCGCCGGTGCATTTGTGGCAATAAGCCCATCATGGCATAACTAATAGGGTTTACGGCCGGTATAAATGTTTCCCATTCATAACCTTTGCCCCATATCAAGCCTTTGACTGTAAGGTTTAAATCAGCCTTGTTTTCCAGCAAAAAATGCAGCATACCTGCCGACGCATTAGTGTTTTGGTTTACCGTATGAAAAATAGGGGTATGGCCGCCAAAGCCATGTTCATCTACCGCGGCCTTTGCATTAATGTTTGCGCCATGTTTTACCAGCACCCTGGCGCCGGCTATGCTGTTATATTCGGCACAAAAATGTAGTAATGTGCCGCCGGTTAACGGTGTATAAGTATTATTAAACGACGAATAGGTTTTAGTTACGATGTTTTTATCGCGGTTAATCAATTCCTCAAGTTTATCCGCATCATCAGTTAAAACCGACACCAATGCCTTATCTTCAAATGCCAACCCCGCATCAATAAAAGCTTGCACACAGCTTTTAAATCTTGGAGTGCGGGTGTACATTTCTACCATCATGGTAAAAAGGGGTATACCATCGGGCAGTACACCATTGGGATTTCCGCCTTCATCAAAAAACTTTTTTATGCCCTCAACAGAATGTACCTCTATGTCGTAAAGTATTTGGGTTGCATCGGTCATCACAGCTAAATTTTTAAATAAAGCTATGTAATTTATTTATTGAAACCTGAAACCCACATTAAATTTTACGGTGAACCCGCTGTTCACCAGGGGCAAATCGCGCACTGCGGAGTCATTTAGCGCCAATGTACTGCGGGTAGCCTGAATAATTGGCCCTACGCAAAGTGCAAATGATAACCGCGAAGCAACAGGCACAAAATTTAACGATGGGCCAACCAGTATCCTTGCCCCGCCTTCGGCTTCCTCGGTGTCCCACAGGCCTTCCAAATCCTGTCCCACGGCCTCGATGCCGCCGAATAATTGTCCGCTCAAGCGGCGCTGTATGCCTACAGTAGTGATTACATCAAGATTATCACGGTCGGCAGTAAAGGCTTTTTCGAAACGCACGTTTGCTCCCAGTTTCCAGCCCAATGTTTCGTAGGCGGCATTTACACGGGTAAGCGCTATCACGTCGCTGGTAAATTCGCGACGTAAACCTAAACTGGTGCCGAAACGAAAGCCTGTTACGCTTTTGCCGCCGATAAAATCTTTCAAAAATTCGGCCTGTTGAATGGTTTGCACATTGCCGTTATTACCAAAACCAACACCCATTGAGGCCAACATGGTAATGCGCGAACCCAAGTAGCCCATTACAGCAATGTTCTGGTCAACCCCATTAAAGCCAACCGGCGTAACCGTATTTTGCCCATATCCGCCCGAATAATTAAGGCTCCATTGCCTGGCCGCCGGGTTAAGGGTAGTTACGGTATACAAAAAAGGCTGCGGCTGCTCAAATGTAGCGCCTGTAGGCTCCTGGCTAATGGTTTGCGCTTTCAGCGATAAAACAGTGGATAAGAAACATAATAGGATGAGGTAGATTTTACTTTTCATACGGGTGCTTTTTATAAATGTAAATTTTGTAAACTAACATCAATTAAAGGTTAATTGAGGGGTATATTTTTATTAAATAAACACGAATTTCACGAATTAATCAAATTTACACGAATTGATATTACCCGTATCAAACCTATTCGCACATCTTGAAAATTCGCTTCAATTCGCCTAATTCGTGAAATTCGTGTTAATTCAATTCTACTTTCCAGACTTTCGCACTCCCAACAATAACGCTACTTTTGCAAAAAAAAAGATATTTATGCCATTAACGCCCCCATCCACCGCATCAACTCCCGAAACCGCTTTTACCCGCCTGCTTACCATTATGGACGATCTGCGCCTTAACTGCCCCTGGGATAAAAAACAGACGCTTGAGAGTTTGCGCCATTTAACTATTGAAGAAACTTACGAACTATCGGACGCGATACTAAGCGGGGATATGGCCGAAATAAAAAAGGAACTGGGCGATATTATGCTGCACCTGGTTTTTTATGCCCGTATTGCATCGGAAAGCAACGATTTTGATATTACCAGCGTATTGAACAGTATATGCGATAAGTTGGTTAACCGCCATCCGCACATTTATGCTGACGTGGAAGTGCAGGATGAAAACGATGTGAAACGCAACTGGGAACAAATAAAATTGAAGGAAGGCAACCGTTCGGTATTGGGCGGCGTACCTGTTTCATTACCCGCATTGGTGAAAGCATCGCGCATACAGGAAAAAGCCCGTGGCGTTGGGTTCGACTGGGAAGAGAAAAGCCAGGTGTGGGCAAAAGTGGAGGAAGAGTTACAGGAATTTAAAAACGAATTTAATGCTGAGGATGAAAGCACCATTGATCATGAAAAGGCCGAAGGTGAGTTTGGCGACTTGCTCTTTTCGCTGATTAATTATGCCCGTTTTATAAATATAAACCCGGAAGATGCACTGGAAAAAACCAACCGGAAATTTATAAAGCGCTTCCAATACCTGGAGAGCAAGGCAAACGAAAATGGCAAACAACTGCATGATATGACTCTTGCCGAAATGGATGTGTTTTGGGAAGAAGCGAAGAGAATCTGATTTCGGATTTAGGATGTTCGAGTTCGGATGTACAAAGCTTTGCCCGCCCTGTCAACCAATAAAAGAACTAAGAACATGAAACGTATACCCCTATATTTATTATTGATATTTTTGGGAGGGGCAATTGGATGCACCCCGAAAAGTATACCCCCCCCGGCTGCGCCCGAGGGTTATTTTAGCGGGCAATTTATGCTGATACGTTTACATCCAACAACAGGGATGTACGATACGGTAAAGACAAACCTAAATATTAGCATGGCCCTTGCAACCGGCTATAAGGTTACCGGCGATACTTTAAAGGTACATGCCGGCAGTTTTGGCGCTTATGCCGTAAGCGCCAATAATTATATTCAATTTGCCGATTCCACTTATCCCGCCAACGGATGGCCAACTAAAATACATCTGGCCGGCATTTACCGATATTATTACGATGGCACTACCTTTCAACTGCTTTATACTTTTCCGTACGATACGCTGAGTTACCGGTATAACTTTAAAAAGGTTAATTAGAGACTGCAATTTAAATTATCGCAGAAAAAATAAAAAATATTAGTCATTTTGAGAGAAGCGAAAAATCTTCTCGACCCGCAATAGTCCACGTGAATAGTCCTCGACGTATGTCGTAGAGATCCTACTCCCGCCGATTGATCAGCATTGACAAAAAAAGAGGAAGGTTTGTAGCTAAACCACCAATTTCTGCTCCACCGGGTGCTTAATTAAATAAAATCCGTCGCTTATCAGTTTTTTGTATTCGGGCTCGCCGGCAGCTTTTTGTTCCAAAAATGTTCTTATTTCATTGGCCAATTCCGGTTCAACGTTTTCATGATCCAGTATCTCCAATATCTCAAGGGCGCAAAGCCAGTCGTCATGATGGTTTTTTTGCAGCCGCAGCCATACATTGCCTAAAAAGCCGAAATCACCGCCGTTATGCCTGCGGTTACGTACCTGTTGATATAGCTGATGTAACTCTAAGGTCCGATTATCGTAAGTGACATGATGCGTTCCGGTATTCGATTTATAAGGAATCTCTACAAATGCCTCTTTATCAGCAGCGCCGCAAAAAACAGAAATAATTTTTTCGCCAACTGCCATGTCATATACGCCCCACGCTGGATCGAACAATAGATTGCCTGATTTATCCTTTACAGTGCAATTATCAAAAGTGATCAATTGTACTTTATCGCTCATCGACAGGATGGTTTTCACCAGTCCGCTTACAGTTATTCCGCTTTCAAAATGTAAAGAGGTTTCCTTACCTTCTTCAATACCAAAGTAATTAAAATCGGCTATGCTCAGTCTCTCCAATGGCATTGCATGGTCTTTTAATTTGCCAACAGGCGAACTAAAACCATCGTGATGGTAATCTTTACCATGCCCGTTTAATTGCCGGTTATCGAAGGCTAATGCTGTTGCGCCTGCAGTTTTGATGAATACAGGTTCGCCGTGTTCGTTTGTTTTAAAATCAACCAATGTGCCTGATACCTGCAAGCCGGAGCTATACACCACTGTGCAGGTGTTTTTGCTCTCCACGGCCTTCCGCAAACCGAAAGCGCCGCCTACGCGGAATGACATGGTATTGGCAAACGTTTCCAATACTTGTATCAGGTTTTCGAAAGTGGGTGTTACAAACAGCTGAGGCTGGGTTTTCGTGATGTCGTAAGTATAGTTTACTGCATCAATGGTATAGGGTAATTTCTTAATACCTGTATCCATGCAACTGGCGCTTTCGCCGATGGAGGATAGTAGGCCAGCACCGTAAATTTTAGGGCAGTCAAGCGTGCCTATCAGGCCATATTCAACCGTCCACCAGTGTAAACGGCTTAACAGGGCCATTTCCGATGGTTCACCCATATTGGTCTGGCGATAGTTAACCAATTCTTCGGCTTTTGCTATTTCGGCTTCATCGGCATCGGGCATTTCTTTTAATATCGATAACGCCCTGATCGCTTCGTACAACTCGAAATCCTGCGCCGAAAACATAGCTTTTGCGCCTATGGAACCAAAATAACTCAGGTATTCGTGGTAATCCTTATCGGCGATAATAGGAGCATGACCGGCTGATTCGTGGATGATATCGGGCGCGGGTGTATATTCAATATGTTTCAGCTGGCGGATATCGGCCGCAATAACCAGTACGCGGTAGGCCTGGTACTCCATAAATGCAGCAGGCGGTATAAAACCATCCACAGTAACAGCACCCCAGCCAATTTTGCCGAGAGCATCGTTCATTTCCTGCAGGTTGGGTATTTTTTCGATGGTTAACCCAGCTTTTTGCAGGCCGGGGATATATGGGTAATAAGCAACATCTTTTAAGTAGCTGTAGTTTTGCCGCATTACATAGCGCCAAACCGCATGGTCAATAGGCGTGTAATGCTCGTAATGCTGATCTACAATAAATTGCTTTAAATGCGCAGGCAAGGCAGCCACCTGTGCATTGTTAAAATTATTTTGGCTCATTAATCGCTAACGGTTTATAAACGAACGCAATTTAGGGAATTAAGTTTATTGAGTTGATAAAGTTGATTGGGTTAAATGTAGGGGCCGCCCTTGTGGCTGCCCTCGTACGCGATAGATAGTTGCCATCGGTCATTAACTATTGCCATCAACCAGGCCGCCTACTGCTATTGCTTGCCCACCTTCAGGGCGACCACAAGCGATCGCCCCTACACAATATTAATTATTGATTAGTTAATTAATTTCTTCGTTAGCAGGCAGTCCTTCTTGCAACCGGCTTGGGCGTATAACATAATAAACCCCTAATAATGCAACTACAATGGATATTAAGTAGAAACTGAAGCTCAAATAAACAGCCATATCTTTGGCAATGTTAAACTGTTTCGATGCCGTTAAGAAGATAGCGTCCCTTACCCCGCCACCACCGAGGCTAAAGGGGATAACTGCAGCCATTGATGATATTAAAAATGATAAAAGATATGGAGAAGTCTTAGTTACAAAAAGATGAAAATCGCTTTGCGCAATTAGAAGACATACGATTACCAATATCTGCATAGACTGAACGCCGATAGCTTTTAAATGTGCTGCGACGAAATTGTGCGAATAATCTTTAAAAAAACGGTGTGTTACCCAGTAGTAAATAATGGTTCCCACTACGAATATACCGGTCGGTATACCAAAATGGACATCGATCTTTGGTATCAAAATAATTAAAGCTACAGTTATAAGTCCAATGGCCCAAAACCCGCTCAACCTGTCCAAAAGAATTGCCCAAAAAACTTTTTTTGTTGGCAATTTAAATCGTTTGTGCAGCAGGTATATTTTGTAACCATCGCCGCCTATGCCGCCGGGAAGCAAAACATTATAGCACATCCCCAGGAAGTATAACCTCAAATTAAACCGATAATCTAATTTTAGCCCTATTGATTTAAAAAAACTCAACAAACGCCACGATGAAAAAAGCATTGAGCAAAAGTAGCATAAAACAGCAGCGAACACCCAGGCTTTGTCCGCATGTATTAGCCTGTATTTTACTTCGGCCCAAGGGACTTTGCTAAATACATAATACAATAAACCGCCCGTAATGGCGATTATTAACACTATTTTAATGATACCCCAAAGTCTCCCTTTCCAGGTTTTATGTTCAACTCCTTCTTCTGCGGCATCTTCGGCTACTTCTTCAATCTTTGTCATTGCGGCAAAGGTAGGAAAAAGTTGATTGAGTTGGATTGGGTTGATTGAGTTGATTAAGGCAGTTTTTAACTTAATCCAACTCAATCAACCACTCACTTAATCAACCTATGGCTACTTTTTCTCCAATAGCTCTAAAATCCGGTCCAGCTTGTCAACCTCAATAGAATTCAATTTTTTCAACAATTGTTCAATTTCAATTTTAGCTTCACAATTTGTTCTGTAATCAGCATCGGCCTGGGCACGATCGCGCTCACTTTGGCGGTTTTGGGCCATCATGATGATAGGAGCCGCATAGGCCGCCTGGGTAGAAAATAACAGGTTAAGCAGGATGTAGGGATATGGGTCCCAATGTTGTACAAAAGCTATAACGTTCAGAATCATCCATACCGCAACTATTAAAGTTTGAATGATAATAAATCGCCACGAGCCCATTCCGTTTGCTACCTTGTCTGCCAGGCGCTGGCCAAATCCTAATGATTCTTTGTGCGTGTCATGCCATGTTTTGCTGTTTGCCATAAGGGGTATTGATTTTTAAGTTTATCTGGTTAAATATAGGGTTTTAATTTAGGTTGATTAGCTGAATTTGTTAATTACTTGATTGAGTGTGTATAACTTAACCCAACTTATTTAACCCAATCAACGTAATCCGGCTTAATCAACCCAAATTTTATTTTACCGATAAACTTTTATAGTTTAGGTTTGGGAATCCATCGGCCTCCGAGTGGTTTTAATTTGATTTTTGATTAAAAAACAGCAATATTTAAAATAAAACCGAGAAAAATACAGCATGAACAATGAAATGATCCTGGAAACCATATCGGTTACCAAAAACTATTTTGGCGATAAGTCTTCGGGCGTAAATAATGTGACCATTTTTATCCCGAAAGGTAAAATTACCGCCATTGTTGGTGAAAGCGGCAGCGGCAAAACTACCTTGTTAAACTTATTGTACGGCCTGCTGCAACCCGATCATGGTGAGGTGTTTTTCAAAGAAGAGATGATTCTGAAACGCGAAGAAAAGTTACAGCCTGCGCACGAGGCCATGCGCCTGGTAACCCAAAATAACCAGGAT